>NZ_CP144906.1:437500-737500 GCF_036699995.1 Clostridium beijerinckii
GGGTTGCGGACAGAACATAACGAGAAATCATAGTTAATTGAACACAACTGGAAAGTTGGACCACAGTGGGTAATAGTCCCGTAAGTGAAAACTATGATAATCAGTTCTGCACCAGAGTACCACGAGACACGTGAAACCTTGTGGGAAGCAGGGAGGACCACCTCCCAAGGCTAAATACTACCTGATGACCGATAGTGAAGCAGTACCGTGAGGGAAAGGTGAAAAGAACCCCGGGAGGGGAGTGAAATAGAACCTGAAACCATGTGCCTACAACCGATCAGAGCACCTTATGTGTGTGATGATGTGCTTTTTGTAGAACGAGCCAACGAGTTACGGTATGTAGCGAGGTTAAGTACTTAAGGTACGGAGCCGAAGGGAAACCGAGTCTTAATAGGGCGACTAGTTGCATGCTGTAGACCCGAAACCGGGTGACCTATCCATGGCCAGGTTGAAGCGAGGGTAAAACCTCGTGGAGGACCGAACCACGTTGCTGTTGAAAAAGCATGGGATGAGCTGTGGATAGCGGAGAAATTCCAATCGAACTCGGATATAGCTGGTTCTCCTCGAAATAGCTTTAGGGCTAGCGTCGGAAAATGTGAGTAGTGGAGGTAGAGCACTGAATAGGCTAGGGGGCATAGCGCTTACCGAACCTTATCAAACTCCGAATGCCACATACTATCAGTCCGGCAGTCAGACTATGAAAGATAAGTTCCATGGTCAAAAGGGAAACAGCCCAGATCGTCAGCTAAGGTCCCAAAGTGTAAGTTAAGTGGAAAAGGATGTGGGATTTCTAAGACAACTAGGATGTTGGCTTAGAAGCAGCCACTCATTAAAAGAGTGCGTAATAGCTCACTAGTCAAGAGATCCTGCGCCGAAAATGTCCGGGGCTCAAACTTACCACCGAAGCTACGGGTTCACGTTTTACGTGAGCGGTAGAGGAGCGTCGTAATCGGGCTGAAGTCGTACCGTAAGGAGCGGTGGACTGATTACGAGTGAGAATGTTGGCATTAGTAGCGAGATGTAGGCGAGAATCCTACAGGCCGAATATCTAAGGTTTCCTGAGTAAAGTTTGTCTTCTCAGGGTTAGTCGGGACCTAAGGCGAGGCCGAAAGGCGTAGTCGATGGACAATTGGTTGATATTCCAATACCACTATAATCGTTATTATCGATGGTGTGACGGAGAAGGATAGGATGTGCTAGCTATTGGATGCTAGTCTAAGCGTTTAGGGAGTTGGGATTGGCAAATCCGTTCCAACAATTCTGAGGCGTGATGGGGAAGGTTCTACGGAACCGAAGTATCTGATTCCATGCTTCCAAGAAAAGCATCTAGAGAGAGAAGTAGTGCCCGTACCGCAAACCGACACAGGTAGATGAGGAGAGAATCCTAAGGCCGACGGAAGAATTGCAGTTAAGGAACTAGGCAAATTGACCCCGTAACTTCGGGAGAAGGGGTGCCTGAGAAATCAGGCCGCAGAGAATAGGCACAAGCAACTGTTTAACAAAAACACAGGTCTCTGCTAAAGCGAAAGCTGATGTATAGGGGCTGACGCCTGCCCGGTGCTGGAAGGTTAAGGGGAACACTTAGCGAAATATCGCGAAGGTGTGAACTTAAGCCCCAGTAAACGGCGGCCGTAACTATAACGGTCCTAAGGTAGCGAAATTCCTTGTCAGGTAAGTTCTGACCCGCACGAATGGCGTAATGACTTGTGCACTGTCTCAACTGCAAATCCGGCGAAGTTGTAGTGCGAGTGAAGATGCTCGCTACCCGCGATTGGACGGAAAGACCCCGTAGAGCTTTACTGTAGCTTAGCATTGAATTTCGGTATTGTCTGTACAGGATAGGTGGGAGACTGGGAAACTAGGGCGTCAGCCTTGGTGGAGTCGTTGTTGGGATACCACCCTGATAGTATTGAAGTTCTAACTGGATGCCATGAAACTGGTGACAGGACATTGTTAGGTGGGCAGTTTGACTGGGGCGGTCGCCTCCTAAAATGTAACGGAGGCGCCCAAAGGTTCCCTCAGAACGGTCGGAAATCGTTCGAAGAGTGTAAAGGCAGAAGGGAGCCTGACTGCGACACCTACAAGTGGAGCAGGGACGAAAGTCGGGCTTAGTGATCCGGTGGTACCTCGTGGGAGGGCCATCGCTCAACGGATAAAAGCTACCTCGGGGATAACAGGCTGATCTCCCCCAAGAGTTCACATCGACGGGGAGGTTTGGCACCTCGATGTCGGCTCGTCGCATCCTGGGGCTGAAGTAGGTCCCAAGGGTTGGGCTGTTCGCCCATTAAAGCGGCACGCGAGCTGGGTTCAGAACGTCGTGAGACAGTTCGGTCCCTATCCGTCGCGGGCGTAGGAAATTTGAGAGGAGCTGTCCTTAGTACGAGAGGACCGGGATGGACTGACCTATGGTGTACCAGTTGTTTCGCCAGAAGCATAGCTGGGTAGCTAAGTCGGGAAGGGATAAACGCTGAAAGCATCTAAGTGTGAAGCCCACCTCAAGATGAGATTTCCCATAGCATAAGCTAGTAAGACCCCTTGAAGACTACAAGGTTGATAGGTCAGAGGTGTAAGTGCGGCAACGTATTTAGCTGACTGATACTAATAGGTCGAGGGCTTGACCAATATAGTCAAGTTGTAATATACATTAAAATTATATGCAATTTTGAAAGAACATTATATTCTTTCAAATGACGGTCCGCGATAGCTCAATGGTGGAGCACTCGGCTGTTAACCGATAGGTTGGAGGTTCGAGTCCTCTTCGCGGAGCCATATTTATAATAAAAGAATTTTTAGTCGAGAAATCGGCTTTTTTTTATTGTATAAAATAGAGTAAAAACTTATACTATATATGGATGTGAAAGTTATTAATAACTAAATTAGATACTACAGAATAATTAATAATAAAATCTATTGAAATATAAGAGGTATTATAATATGAGCGATGACATTAATAATAGTAAGAATTATAGTAATGAAACCAGTAAGATTGCTGAAGTAAAAGAAGCTGGTGAGACTTATGAAGTTGTTAAAAATGGTGAAAATAGTGAGATAGATGATAATTCTAAACACAATGAAGATAATTCTGAAATTAATGATATTAGTGATATTAGTGATATTAGTGATATTAGTGATATTAGTGATAATATAAGGCCATTTGAGATTGATGAAGTTGGTGAAGAAAGTTTCGATGGTATAAAAAAGAGAAAGTTCGCTATCTTACTTACGATAATAGCTGTAGCTATAATTATAGGAATCGCTATTGCAGTGCAAAAATCTGTTACGAATAAGCAAACAGCAGAAGCTCTTAATGCAAATGGAAATCCATATTCTGAAGGAGATAAAAATCAGACAGATAGTGACGTATATAATTCAGCGAGAAGCTCAGAAGTAGAGGATGTTGCTTTTATAGAGAAATATTTAAATCAGCAGATGAAGGGGCAAATGCCTGATGGAGCTGATGGAAAGAAAGTTGTTTACTTAACATTTGACGATGGTCCGTCAGAAACTGTGACTCCAAAAGTTTTGGATACTCTTAAAGCAGAGAATGTTCATGCTACTTTTTTTCTTGTGGGAAAAGCAATAGATGAAAGTGAAACTAATAAAAATATAGTTAAAAGAGAACTTGCAGAAGGAAATGCAATAGGTAATCATACTTATTCACATAATTATGGATATTTATATCCAAATGGAAAAATAAATTTAGAAAATTGTATGTCTGATTTTGAAAAAACCAATCAATCTTTGAAAAATATTTTAGGACAGGATTTTTCAACACGAGCTGTTAGATTCCCAGGAGGTCAAATGACATGGGATAAGAAGGACCCATCGGGAGCTGATGCAATGGATAAGGCTCTTCATGAAAAAGACTACCATCAAATAGATTGGAATTCATTGTCTCAAGATGCAGAAGGGGCACATAAAAATGCAGAGCAGTTAAAACAGGAAGTTATAAAAACTGTATCAGGAAGAGAAAAAGCAATAATATTAATGCATGATACTTATGGAAAAGAGGAAACTGCAAAAGCATTACCAGAAATAATCAAATATCTAAAACAACAAGGATATGAATTTAAAATTATGAAATAGCCTAATATGACTATGTTGATTTTCATTTATTTTAATTTATGTAGCTAAACTTTGGTTACATAAATTAAAATAAATGAAAATCGCATAGTTTTTTTTATATAATTGGTACAAATATTATTTTTATCAATTAATTGAAATAGAAATAATTAATGATAAACTATTAATATATAATTAGATTTGCATACATGGAAGCACTAAGGTTATAATTTATAACAATAATCTTAATAATAGAATGTATATAATTATAATATTACTGAAAATTATCTTTATATTAGAAATAAGGAGGAATAAGATGTTATCAAAAAATATTGTAGCAGAGGTATTAGCAAAGTGCTTAGTAACTGGTGGCGATTTTGCTGAGATATTTGAAGAAAATTCAATTAATAATTCTATAGCATTAATTGACGGCAAAGTAGATGATGCCATAGGTGGAAGAAGTTATGGTATAGGAATAAGAATATTCAAGGGATTGAACAGTGTATATGCTTATACAAATAATAATAGTTTAGGCGGTCTTTTAGATACTGCTTATAGAGCAGCTTTAGCTTTAGGTGATGCAAATAAAAGTGAAATAAATTCAATAGTATTAACTGAGAAGAGTATATCTACAATACATCCAATATTGTATTATCCTAAGGATGTTGCATACGATAGAAAAATAGCAATTTTAAAAAGTTCTTATAATGCAGCAAAGAATTATAATAGTGATATTTCTCAAGTTATTACAAGTTATGCAGATAAAGAGCAAAATATTTTAATTGCAAATACTGAAGGTTTATATGTTCAAGATACAAGAATAAGAACAAGGTTAGGCATAAGTGCAATAGCATCAAAAGGAAGTGAAAACCAAACTGGATTTGAAGGACCTGGAAGACATATGGGAATTGAAATGTTTGATAGCGTTGATCCAGAATATCACGGAAAGGAAGCAGCGAGAATAGCTCATACAATGCTTTATGCAAAGAACTGCCCAGCAGGTAATATGACTGTTGCTATAGATAATGGGTTTGGGGGTGTTATATTCCATGAAGCTTGCGGACACTCTTTAGAAGCCAGTGCTGTAGCTAAAGGAAATTCAGTTTTTGCTAATAAATTAGGTGAGAAAATTGCATCAACAAAAGTAACAGCTATAGATGATGGAACTGTACCTAATGCTTGGGGATCACTAAATATAGATGATGAGGGTAATAAGACACAAAAAAATATTTTAATTGAAAATGGTGTTTTAAAAGGCTATATGATTGATAAGTTAAATGGAAGACGTATGAATATGGAGGCTACAGGAAGTTCAAGAAGACAAAGTTACAAGTTCCAACCAACTTCAAGAATGACTAATACCTATATAGCAGCTGGAAATGATAATCCGGATGATATCATTAAATCTATAGAAGAAGGATTATATGCAAAGAAGCTAGGAGGCGGATCGGTTAATCCTGTAACTGGTGAGTTTAATTTTGCAGTTCAAGAAGGGTACTTAGTTAAAAATGGTGTGATTCAGGAGCCAGTAAGAGGAGCAAGTCTTATTGGTAAAGGTAGTGAAGTACTTATGGATATAGATATGGTCGGAAATAATTTAGATGTAGCTCAAGGTATGTGTGGCTCATCATCAGGAAGTATTCCTACCAATGTAGGTCAGCCTATGATTAGAGTGAAGAAAATGACTGTTGGAGGTAGATAAATATGGATTTTGAATTATTTAAAGAAGAATTATTTAAAGAAGCTAAGAATTCAGGCTTTGAAGAGTTTGAAATATATTATTCTGATGCTGAAAGTTTAAGTTTAAGTATTTATGAAGGCGAAGTTGAAAAATATAAACTAAATAATGCCTTTGGTCTTTCGTTTAGAGGAAAAATCAATAACAAAATGGGATATTCATATACTGAAATATTAGATGAAGAAGCAATAAAAACTCTTATAAGAAATGCAAAGGAAGCGGCATTTGCTATAGAAAATGATGATGAACAGTTTATATATGAAGGGGATAAGAAATATAAAGAATTAGACTGTTACAAAAAAGATTTGGATAATATTAAGCCTGATGAGCTTATAGCTCTTTCTTTAGAAATGGAGAAGGAATGTAAAAAACAATGTGATAAAGTTGCAAGTTTCCAAGGTTGTGGAATTGGATATGGTAAAGCTACTTATGGAATAATAAATTCAAAGGGACTTAATTTGAAAAATGAAAGAAATAATCTAAGTGCATATGTCGTTCCAATAATACAAGATAATAGTGAAAAGTATGATGGAACAGGGTATGTTATGGCTAAAAAGATAGATGATATAGATCCAAAAAGTTTAGCTAAGCAAGGTCTTGAAGAAGCGCTTTCAAGAATTGGTGGGAAAAGCATTCCATCAGGTAAATATAAGATAATTATAAATAACGAGGCTATGGTATCACTGCTTGGAACTTTTTCAGGAATTTTTAATGCAGAGCAAGCACAAAAAGGGTTATCTTTGCTGAAAGGAAAAGAAGGTGAAATTATAGCATCAGATGTAGTGACTCTAATTGATGATCCTCACTTAAAGGATGGGCTTGGAACAACTTCATTTGATGATGAAGGAGTAGCAACTATCAAAAAAGAGATAATATCTAAAGGAAAATTGAATACATTATTATATAATCTAAAAACTGCGCATAAAGCAGGAATTAAATCTACAGGAAATGGATTCAAGTCTTCTTATGCATCAATAGTAGGCGTTAGTGCTACAAATTTTTATATAAATCCAGGTGATAAATCTTTTGAAGAACTTTGCAATGAAGTTAAAGAAGGCGTAATAATTACAGATTTTGCAGGTCTTCACTCTGGAGCTAGTGCTGTAACTGGAGATTTTTCTTTAGCAGCTAAAGGATTTATGATTGAAAATGGAAAGAAGAGTTTTCCGGTAGAACAAATTACAGTCGCAGGAAATTTCTTTACATTATTGAAAGATATAGAGGAAGTAGGAAGCGACTTAAAGTTCCCGATGAGTAGCATAGGATGTCCGTCAGTTGTTGTGAAAGAACTTTCAATAGCTGGAAAATAATTTTGTTATTAATTTGATAGATATGCTAAGGTAGGTTAAATAGTTATGAATGTAATCTATATGTATCTTTTTTCTTTTATAATTTATAGCTTTCTCGGATGGATATGTGAAACTATATATTGCTCTATAATCGATAGGGAGTATGTAAATAGAGGTTTTTTAAAAGGACCATTTTGCCCTATTTATGGATCAGGTGCACTTATAGTAATTATATTACTGGCTCCATTTTCAGATAATATTGTAATTTTATTCTTAAGTGCAATGATTTTTACAAGCACATTAGAGTATTTAACAGGTTTTTTGCTAGAAACAATATTTAATCTTAAATGGTGGGATTATTCAGGCTATAAATTTAATATAAAGGGCAGAGTATGTCTATTAAATTCAGTGTTATTTGGCCTTTTATCTCTAGTCACAATAAAAGTTATTAATCCAATTATAATAGACTTAGTTAGTCACATATCATTAAAGGTTTCTATGTGGATTTGTAATATTTCAATCTTATATTTATTAACAGATGGGATAATTACAACAGTTAAAGTTTTGAAATTAGGTGGAAAACTTAAAGAAATGAGCGCTTTATTTGATGAGATAAAAGAAAAAACTGAAAGCTATAAAGTGGTTCTACAGCAAAATTTAAGCAGATTTGATGGCTTGATAGAACAGGAAAGTGAAAAAGTTATTCATGCGAAAGAACAAATTAGCAAGCTAAAAGTTAAATTAGAAAATTTGGTTTTAAACAATAAGGCTGTGAATAAACGAATAATTAAAGCATTTCCAAATATAAAGTCTTTGAAGTATCAACATTCACTAGATAGATTAAAAGAAGAGATAAAAAAGATTAAGAAAAAGTAAAAGAGATGGTCAAATTTTATTTGATCATCTCTTTACTATAGTTAAAATATAATTATCTAATTAGAATTGTGAGCATAATTTGCACGTATCATTTTATCCGAAAGATCTAATGATTTTTTATAAATATCTTTTTCTTTATCTGTTAAGTTTTCCCCGCCTTTAAGTGTTCCATTAGTTATTACTGCAAAAGATTTATTTGTATTTAATAAGTTTCTACCTAAAGCAGTGTTCTCGTACTTATCTTTATCGACTCCAAGTAAATATAAGAGTGTTGGCATTACATCAATCTCGCCATTGTACATTTTATCAAATGTTTTTCCTTCATTTGTAGATGGATTATAGATAATAAATGGAACAGTCGGATTTCCTGTATTTAGATACCAATCTTCTTTATGAGATAGCTGTCCAATGCTATCATCATAATATTTATGAATTCCTGTATGGTCACCCATTATTGCTATAATGCTATTTTTTAGTAATCCCTCTTTATCTAATTGATCAATAAAATAGCCTATTTGTTTATCTGTATAGTGAAGACTTTCAAAATATCCACCAAGTTTACTTTCATTTAATTCAGGATCAAGTCCAAGTTCTCTATACTTTTCAGGAAGATCAAATGGACCATGGCTTGTCAATGTTACAGTTTCAGCGTAGAATGGCTGCTTTAATTCTTTTAACATAGGAACAACTTGCTCGAAGTATCTTTTGTCACTTATACCAAGGCCAATTTGTTCATCAACATTAAATGAGTAGTAATCAGTAAATTTATCAAAACCTATTCCAAGTAATCCATTTTTATAATTCCAAAAAGAACCTTTGTCAGGATGAATAGCAGAAGTAGCATAGCCTTCACCTTCTAATAAATTTGGTAATGAATTATAATTAGTATTTGGATATCTAAAGAATGTACTTCCTTGTCTTAAAGGCAACATTGAAGTATTAACCATTAAATCAGCATCGGAGCTTGTCCCTTCGTTTACTTGCTCAAATGTATTAGGGAAGTACAATGATTTTTGTACTAATTTATTCAAATTAGGTGTTATTTCTTTTCCATTAATTGTTTTTCCAATAACAAAGTTTTCTAAAGATTCAACTTGAATATAAATCAAATTTTTTCCTTTTGCCATTCCAAGGTATTCGTTATCTGGAAGGTTCTCTTTTTTTATTTCAAATAACTCATTTATATCAGCCTTATCTTGATCTGTTAATTTATATGGTTTAGAATCTTTATAAACTGTATAACAGTCCATAATATGATACCCAATAGGAGAAAAATATTTAGCAGTATTTGACTTATCATAATTACTGAATAAGTAAGCATTATGAACATCTGTATTATTGAATACAGTTATACTTATAGGTACGTAAATTATAAATAATATTGGCAATACAAAAGTACAAAAGAATGTTTTAAATGCTCGTTTATGTACTTGAGTAAATGATTTTCTAGTTATGTAAGCATATATGCCTAGTATTATAAAATCAAATGCAAATATAAAATCTAAATTGCTAGTCATAGATAATATACTTCCAGACATATTATCTAAATTAGCAGTTTGAGTTAATATTAATGCAGATGGAACAGTTAAAAAACCTCTAAAATACCAGACATCAATTAATATTAACAGCGTTAAAAGAAAATCGATTACGAGAGTATAGATTATTCTACCTTTACCTTTAAATAGTAATGAGAAACTTAAGAATATTAAAGTAAAGGCCATATAATAATTTAAGAAAGAACTAGCAGATTCATAGCCAGTAGAAAAGCTAAATGTATATGGATCTTTGCTTGTAACAAATCCTTGAAATATAATCCCTTTTAATACTATAGAGACAAAAGCTACTAGAAAGAAAATTAATCTTATAACCTTATCTTTTTTTATATTATTCTTTAAGCTATTTTTTAAAAAATTAACAACATATGAGTTAGAAGAACTCATGATTTCACCTCAATTCAATATATCACTACATTATAGTATACATAAATTTATGGATTAAACAAATATAAATTAATGATATATTAGTAATTAAAAGGTAAATAATTTGTGAATAAAAAACTATATATAAAAATTAGCATGGTATACTATTAATGTGGGAAAACTTATATAATAGACTTATAATAACTTAATTTAATATATTTTTAAATTAAGTTATATATTAGTTAAGAAATCGATTGAAAAATTTGATATATTAATTATAGATTAAAATAATTATAAAGGGGTCAAACATATGAAAGAAATAGATTGCAGAGGATTATCGTATCTACAAATAATAAGAGAAGTTAAGAAGTATTTTAATTCAATTGGAGAAGGAGAAGCTGTTGTAGTAGTAAACAATGAATTAGGGCGGTCCAATGTTATAAGGTATGCAGCACATAAAGGATATAAAGTAGATATAGAGGATGAAAAAAATAGATTTTTAATAAAGATGGAAAAGAGAGGATGCTTAGAATCAGAAGATGAGGAAGAAATTTTTTCTATATTAATAACAAGAGATAAAATTGGTGAGGGAAATGATGATTTGGGAATAACTCTAATGAGTGAATATTTCGAAGCATTGAATGAGTATGATAAACTTCCAAAAGAAATTTTATTCTTAAATTCAGGGGTTAAGTTGTTTAAATGGGATTCTAAGGCTATAGAAGATATACGAATGTTATATAAAAAGGGCGTTAAACTTTTAATAAGTGATACATCCTTAGACTATTATAAATTAACAGAACAAATAACTTTTGGAGAAATAGCAAGCATGTATGATATGGTAGTTGCAATGAAGAAAGCAAAAAAATTAATAAAGCTTTAGGAATTAATAGTGGAGGATATTATAATGCCAGATTATGAATTAATTATTATTGGAGCAGGAATAGCTGGAATGACAGCTGCACTTGGAGCTGCAAGAGAGGGAATAAGAAAAATACTAATTATTGAAAAAGAGTCTAACGTCGGAGGAATAATTAATCAATATATTCATAATGGCTTTGGAAAAAACTTTCTAGATGAGCCAGTGACCGGTCCTGAGTATATTGATTTTATAGAGAGGCAGTTAGGAGAATTTGAAATAGAAATACTTTTAGATACTACAGTTTTAGAAGTGACTGAAAGAAAAAAAGTTACATATGTAAATTCTAGAGATGGTATTAAAGATTTAACCGCTCAAGCAATAATATTTGCTATGGGAGCAAAAGAAACATATTCAGGAAATGTTATAATTCCTACAAATGGACTTACAGGAATATTCACTGTAGGAGAGGCTCATAGAATAATTAATTTAGATGGATATCTACCAGGAAGAAGGACTGTGATTATAGCGAAAAATAAATGGGGATTCATAGTTGCAAGAAGGCTTATAGTAGAAGGTGGAAATATAGAAGCGGTTGTCATTGAGAATACATTTGAAGAAATGGCTAATTCGGAAATACGAGATATTATTGATGGCTTTGATATACCGGTAATAGAGAATTCTAGAGTAACAGAAATTGAAGGAAAAACGCGAATTGAGAAGCTGAAAATAGTTAATTTAGAGAATGAAGAAACAATAGAAAAAGAATGTGATTCGCTTCTATTATCAGTTAATTTCTTGCCAGAAACAACCGTAATTAAAAAAACAAGCTTTGATATAAATTCTAAGACATCTGGATTTGAAGTAGTAGACTTTGCAACATCTTTAGAAGGTTTTTTTGCTTGTGGAAATGTTATATACGGAGAAAAAGCGTTTTGGATGGAAGAAACTGATGGTATACAATGTGGAATTATTGCGGCTAGATTTGTAAAGAAAAGCATGTAGAAGTTAGATAGAAATATATTAGCAGTAATATAATAAAAGCTAAAATTACTGCTAATTAATTCACAGAATAATATGGTTTAAAAATAATGGAGAGCATTTTCATACATTAGGTGATGGCCAAGTGAATTCATGTGAATTCCATCTAAATAAATATCATCCCTATTAAATGTCAAATCGTAGAAATTGATAAATTGAAGATTGTATTTATTAGATAAATTAATGAGTTCATCCTTTAAATATGGAAGTTCTTTTTCTGCATAAGAATATAGATGCGAAGGAGAAAAAAGCGAATTTGCCATTTGGCCAATAATCTTAGGGGGAATTCCTAAAGTCACTTTTGAGCCTATATTTAGTCCATCATTAATCATTATTTCAATATTACTAATTATAAAAGGAATTTTGCGTCCAAGAAGAAGATCATTGCTACCTCCCATTATAAAAATTTTTGATGGAGAATAAATTAAAACATCATCATTATAGCGAGTAAGCATTGAAGTGGTAGTATCACCATTGCAGGCTTTATTTAATGATGAAAGGGAGCGTTCTTGCGTAAGTTTGTAAACCCAAGAATTTTGTTTAGTTACCCCATATCCTAAAGTTAGGCTGTCTCCAAAGAAAATGATATCAAGCTTATTATTCATATATAGACTCCTTTTATGTAATTAGAATAGTTTGTTAAAGCACTTTTTACATATTAATGTTTTTCCTGAATCGGCTTTTACATAATCATCTGAAATAATGGCTTTATTGCAGATACTACATATAATCATTTCGCTAGACATTAATGAGTTAGATGAGGTTTTTTTTGATTTTTTATCACATTTATTTTCAGCATTGCAATCAAGTTTATCTTTTTGATAATCAGTTGCAGAACTACTAGTTTTATCAGATAGTATATTTTTTCTTATTGGAGAATATAATTTAGGTTTTAAGGAAGTAGTTCTTTTGACAACTTTATAGCTAAAATCATATTCACTTTCAGCAAAGAGTTCTAGTTCAAATCTTGGATTCTCTTTATCATAATATTCTTCTGTAAAGATTTTGGTTATCTGAGCATCATTTATAATTAATCCACTTTTTTCAATGCCATCAAATATACTTTTTGTAATATTAATGGTATCTGGATGACGCTTTTCACTTTTATAATATACTCTTAGTAAAGCTATTAGACTTTCAGAAAAAACAATATCAGGATTTTGATTTCTTGCAAGAAGTGCTATTTCCTGTTCGTATAGAGCATACCTATCATGATATTTTCCAGAGCTATGTGGTAGGATTGCACGTCCATTTAGATTGTGTAACTTAAAATTGGATTTTGTAATAGGTGATCCTTTAATTATAACTTTAGCATAGTTAGACATTTAAATTCTCCTCGTGAAAGTATATTTGTTATCTCAAATATACATCATATGTACCTTTTATACAACAAGTTAATATTACAATGAAATTGTGAGAATAAGATATATGTTAAGTGCATTTGTATACCTAGAAAAATTGAACTTTGATAATATTGTATAGATAAAGTATAATATTTTAGTAATTAAAATATAGAATAGTTTGTGCATTAAAAAGATATGATTTCATAAATATTAAGAAGATATTAAACAATATATAAATACGAGATTTTATCTTTTTTTTAAGATAAAATAGATTTAGATAAATTAAATAATGCTATAGTAAGTATTTAATTTATTTAGTTCTTAATTTTAACTAATATATCAAAGTTTTTTCTTGTTAGATTAGTTAAAATTAAGTTATAAATAGGCTTAATCAGCTTATTTAGATAGATAAGAATAAATAATTTTATTTGAATTGTAATAAAAAGAGGTATTAGATATGGATAAAAAAATAATTTTAGCAATAGAATCAAGTTGTGATGAAACTGCTGCTGCAGTTGTTGTGAATGGTAGAGAAGTTTTATCAAATATAATTGCTTCACAAATTGATACTCATAAAAAATTTGGAGGAGTGGTTCCAGAAGTTGCGTCGAGAATGCATATTGAGGCAGTAGATAGTGTTGTAAAAGCCGCATTATTAGAAGCAGGAATTTCAATAGACGATGTTGACGCAATAGGAGTTACGTATGGACCAGGACTTGTTGGGGCACTTTTGGTTGGGCTTCAATATGCAAAAGGATTGGCATTAGGTTCTAAAAAGCCTTTAATTGGGGTTAATCATATACAAGGACATATTAGTGCTAATTTTATTGAGCATAAAGATTTAAAGCCACCTTTTGTCTCACTAGTGGTTTCAGGAGGACATACTTTTATTGTGCATGTAAAAGGATATAGGGATTTTGAGGTTATTGGCCAAACAAGAGATGATGCGGCAGGAGAAGCTTATGATAAGGTGGCAAGAGCATTAGAACTTGGATATCCGGGCGGACCCAAAATAGATAAGCTAGCGAAGCAAGGAAATAAGGATGCAATAGAATTTCCAAGAGCTAAGTTTCAAGATGATACATTAGATTTTTCTTTTAGTGGAGTTAAATCAGCTGTGTTGAATTATTTAAATAAAGCAAAAATGAAAGAAGAAGAGGTAAATAAAGCTGATATTGCAGCGTCATTTCAAAATGCGATAATAGATGTATTAAAGACGAATTTATTCTTAACTTGTGAAAGAAAAGGAATAAAAAAGATTGCAGTAGCAGGTGGTGTTGCATCGAATTCTTGTTTAAGAGAAACTTTGCTAGAGGAAGGTAGAAAAAAAGGGATTGAAATTCTATTTCCATCACCTATATTGTGTACAGATAATGCAGCAATGGTAGGAAGTGCAGCATATTTCAACTATCAAGAGGGAGCAGTATCAGATTTAAATATAAATGCAAAACCTAACTTAAAACTAGGGGAGAGGTAGAGTCTAGGTATGAAGCTGTTATCACATTCTAATGGAGTACATAAGGTTGAGAAAGATAAAACCAGCAAAAGGAGCATTTTAAAAAAATGTGTTATCTTTTTTGTGGGATTATTTATCTTTGGTTTTTTAGTGCAAATTTTAAATGACTTTGTAGATAATACAAGATTAAAATCTAGATTTAAGTACGTCAGAATAGATGGACGAAAAATGGAGTATAAACTTAAGACTGGTGGAGATTATACTGTAGTATTTGATGGATCAATCGGAACTACAATGTATGAGTGGGATGATGTTTGTAAGTCATTAGAGGAAAAGAAGATATCTACCTTTACATATAATAGAGAAGGATATGGATTTAATGATGGTGGAGACAATAGAACACCAGAAGAGCAAGCGAAGGATTTGAAAGCACTGCTTAGAAAAGCTGGAGCACCAGAGCCATACGTTTTAGTTGGAGAGGAGTACGGTAGCCTAGTTCTTAGTAATTTTGCCAATTTATATTCGGATTCAGTAGCAGGAGTTGTGTTAATTAACCCAATATCAGAGGAAAATATGCAAACTAAGGAATTTAAGGATAGTATTAAATCCAAATATTATAGAAGTATATTTGAAAAAATCGGTACAAATTTTAGTTTGACTGCATTGCTAAATAAAGCAGGGCTAACTATGGAGAATGATACTTTTAAGAAGTATTTAAATCAGAATGAATTAGATGAATTTCAGAGCTTTGAAAATAAGAAAAATTATAAACAGGCAGTTTCAAACGAGCTAGAAAACTTATATAAAGGCATTTCGAATAGTCAAACCAATGAACTACTAGGAAATAAGCCATTATATTTAATAACTAATAATGAAGCTGATCCTGTTAAAAAGATTGGTAATGCAACAGTAACAACTATATATAAAGAGGAAATAGAGGGATCTCCAATGTCTGTATTAGATCCTAACTCAGTAGTTACCGGCGTTAATAGTGTTTTAAAAGATGCTAAGAAGGTAGCTAAAAAATCTTGATGCTAATAAATATGTATATTTTCTTAAATATTAAGTATTATTGAATAATTAAGAAATAAAGCTTCTATTGGGCTAAAATTCATAAAAAATTATATCAAATTATATATTCTTGTCATTTGTTTGACACATAATAAATCTATACTAACATTATAAAGATAATACTAGTAGATATTTAAAGTATGCTAATATACTTTATGCGAACAAATTTGTATAGTTTAATTACTAGTCATATAAGTTGAGAATTGATATATAGGAGGAAAAATACATGAATAATAATGATAATAATGAAAAATTTATTGATGTAGAATCATTACCAGTAGATAAAGGTCAGCAAGTTGCATGGGAAAATTGTTTTCAAAATAGTAATAATTATGTAGAGCCGAAGAGAAAGAAAAGAAGAGGTCTGCGCATGCTAGGAAGGATTGCAGGAATTTTAGTTCTTACAATGGTAGGAGGGGCAATTGGAAGTGCTGCTACTTATTCATTCATGAAAACTAATAATGTTGCTGCAACTAAACAAATAACAAGTTATATTCCGCAATCATTCACATCAAGCACTCCTGATGCAATGTCAGCGGCAGATGCATTTAATAAAGTTGCACCAGCAGTTGTCATTGTTTCCACTAAAGGTTCATCTAACAGTGGATTTATGAACGGCGAAGTTGAGGGGATGGGATCAGGATTCATTATAAATGAAGAAGGATATATACTAACTAACTATCACGTAATTGCAAATGCTAAAGAAATTACAGTAACTTTAAGTAATAATACTGAGGTAAGTGCAACAGTAGTAAATTACGATCAAGATAGAGATGTTGCAATGCTTAAGTTAAAAGACGGAACTAAAGTTCCTGCTGTTGCAGAACTTGGAGACTCTGATGAAGTATATCCAGGAGCTGAGGTTATAGCAATTGGAACACCTCTTTCAAAGAATTTTGCTCAGACACTTACAAAGGGAGTTATAAGTGGAAGCAATAGAACAATAGATGATAGTGGAAAAAGTGTAGATTTCATTCAAACAGATGCAGCTATTAATCCTGGAAATAGTGGAGGTCCATTAGTGAATGCTAAAGGGCAAGTTATAGGAATAAATTCTATGAAGATAGGTTCTGATGCATCGGGATCATCAACACCAGTTGAAGGTATAGGGTTTGCAATACCTATAAATGAAGTTAAAAATAAGATAGATGCTTTATCAAAACCTATATTAAATCTAGGAATCCAAATAAGAGAAATTGACAGCGCTACTGCTAAGAAATACGATTTGGTAGAAGGAATATATGTATCTTCTGTTGAAGAGTATTCACCGGCTGAAAAAGGTGGTCTTAAGATTGGAGATATAATTGTTAAATGTGACGGAAAAGAAGCTAAGAAATTCGATGAACTTAAGGCAATAAAGGAAAGTAAGAATGCTGGAGATACTATGAAGATAGAGGTAATTAGAGATAAGAAAACTGTTGATTTATCAGTTGTATTAGAAGAAAAATCTAATTAAAATTTTTCTAGATGGAAATTGAATATATTTGATTATTAAAACTAGAATTGATAAATATAATATTATCAATTCTAGTTTTTATTGCATCAAAATAATATTCTTTAAAACTTTAAGGAAAAGTAGTAAAATTAAAGATTATAAGGGTAAGATATCTTAATTTAATAGTTTTTTGATATCTAAATGGAGAAGGGGATAAATATATGGAGGAAATAATATTAAATATAATAATGCACAGCGGGGAAGCGCGAACTTTTTCTATGGAAGCAATTACTTTAGCTAAACAAGGAAATTTTGATAAAGCAAAAGGGTTAATAATAAAAGCTGATGAGGAATTAGGATATGCACATAATTCTCAAACAAGTTTAATTCAGGGAGAAGCCGTAAATGAGAAAATAGAATTCTCATTGCTTTTAGTTCACGCTCAAGATCACTTAATGACTACAATGGTTTTGAAGGATTTAGCAGTTGAATTAATAGAAGTGCATGAAAAAATAAGTTCTATTAAATAGAGGTATGTAAATATGAAAAATAAAATTAAATATGCTATTGTATTTTCGGTTCTTTTGCTAATGGGAATAGTAAGCATTAATCTATTTCAACCAAATAAAGAGCAGCAAGTTAGAGGAAATATAGAGCTCTTAGTAAATGAGAATTCCTATGAGTACTTAGTTGAGTGCGCAAATAATTTTATGAAGGAGAATGATAGAACTTCAATAAGTGTAAAAAAGTTAGAAAATTACAATCAGATACTTAATAATAATTCAGAAGGAAGTACGAAATCAAAGATTTCTAGTATAGTTCAGATAGATAGGTTTAGTTTTGATAAACTAAAATTAGATAACTATGAATATTATAATAAGGATGATAAGCTCTTGAGCGAATATGCTAAGAATTTTTCTAAGTATAGGGTAGCTCAGGTTAAGTATGGTGATAATTCCATAGGAATACCTTTAACATCTAGGCCATTAGCTTTCTATGTCAGAGAAGATTTATTAAAAAGTTATGGATATGAAAGAGATAGTTTGAATACATGGGATGATATCATAAGGGTTGGAAAAGATATTCATGAAAAAAGTAACGGAAAAATATTTATAATTAATGCAACTGATCAAGATTACGAAGATTTGATGGATTTATTAACCATGGAAACATTAAGTGATGGTGATAAAAGCATAGATGTAGTTAAATCAGAAGTTCAAGCTACGATGAAAAAATTAGAGGATAATAACATTTTAAACTTACAAAGTGGAGGGGAATTCTTAGCAAGAATATCGTCTATTAATGCCATGAAAGAAATAGCAGCATTAGATGTTCCTTGTACGTGGAGCGTTAATAACGTGCCTAGCCTTAAATCAGGGGCTAATAAGTTTTTTTCATCAGAAGGCGATAATTTATTGATATTAAACCAAAACAGCGAGAATGATAAGCTAATTGAAAAATTTATAACTTACGTAATAACTAACAATAAGGAAGCTGTTAAATATGTTAAGGAAGGAAAGTTTTTCTCAAGCTATTTATATACTTATAATACTAAAGATATTGAAGAGCCAGTAAAAAATTTTACTGAAAAAAGTCCTCTTGTAGTATTAAGCAATATAGAAGAAAAGACTCCAAGCATAAGTGATTACGACGAATATATAAAGATAAAGCAAGAGATTCGAGCAAATACCAATTAATAATGAAAATTTATATAAATAGTTTTAGATTATCAGCATTATAAGGAAAACAGTAAGGTGTTTCTTATAATGCTGAATTTATTTTAATATAGTATTTGAAATATCACTCTGAATTCACATTTGATTTATTACGAGAGATTTAAATAATAATAAAAGTCTAAGATATTAAACTTCTATAGGCATTTAAGGTGTTCTTGGCGGTCTTATTCCAAGTAAAGTTAAGGCTTCTTAGGTATCCCTTTTCACTAAGCTCAGCTTTTAAAGTTTCATTATTCAAAAGATCAACTAACGCATTGTCTAATTCATCTATATTATATGGATTTATCAAAATAGCACTATCGCCAGTTACTTCTGGAATAGAAGTTATAGAAGATGTTATAACTGGTGCCTTACAGCTCATTGCTTCAAGTGGAGGAAGTCCAAATCCTTCATAGAAGGAAGGGTATACAAATGCATCACACCCGCTATAAAGAACAGGAAGAATATCATCTTCTATATAGCCACAAAAGACAACTTTGTCTTGTAAATTATTTTCTTGAACAAATGAAAGTAACTTTTCACCCTCATCTTTTAAAGGGCCCCCAAGCAATAACTTATAAGGCTTATTCAAGTCTTTATAAACTTTACAAAATGATTTAATTAATCCTAAGGCATTTTTCCTTAAACTAAACCCACCTATATATAGTATATAAGGATCATCAACTTTAAATGTGTTTTTTACGTATAGCTTGCATTGATTCTTATCTAAAGGTTTAAAATTATTATTAGCGGCAAGTGGAGTTACAAATATTTTTTCTTCAGGATAAAAACTAAAGAACTTCAATATATCTCTTTTAGAGTATTCAGAAACTGTTAGAATGCCGCGTGAATTAGAAATTATATTTGGCATATTATTTAAAAATCGTTCTAGGTATCCTTTGCCAACAGTTTCAGGCATTATATATGGGATTAGATCATGGATTGTAACTATAGTTGGTATTTTTGTATCAAAATCAAATCCTATTCCGTTTTGAGGAATATGGTATAGGTCAGCATGGACCTTGTTTAGTGCATTAGGTATATAATATTTTTCATAAAAACCGCCATGTCTACCTGAAGAATAAATTATATTAACATTTTCCTTGTTGAATTCTTTGTTAAATTTTCCAGAGCAAAATAGAGTGAATTCATCATTCGAATCTAAAGAAAGAATCTCTGATATAAGATTACTAGTATAAGTACCAATTCCAGTTCCTTGATGTAAAGTGGAACTACGAGCATCAATGGCAATTTTCATATGAACACCTCAACAAATTACATATATAGTACAGAATATTATTAGTTTTTAATTTTTGTGAATATAAATCACAATAAATTATTTGAGCACATATAATAAAAATAAATAATAGCTGGTAGGAAAAGTTTATGGAGAATAATAAGGAGATACTTAAAATTAAAGGCTATATTGAAGAAAATTATAATTTAGATGTAGAAGATATTGAAAAAGTTAAAAATAGTTATAAAGTTATTACAAAGGATGAGAGATATTGTTTGAAAGTAGTTAAATATGAATTCTCTCATTTTTATTTTATCTTATCTGCAATGAAGCATTTACAAAGAAATGGATTTGGGGATATCCCTGAATTTATTATGAATAGAGAAAAAAAAGAATATGGGAACATAAACGGAAAGTATGCGTACTTAACAAAATGGATTCCATCGAGAGTAAGTAATTATGATAATCCAATAGAATTATCAATGGTATCAAATGAGCTTGCAAAATTACATGAATGTAGCAAAGGCTTTACATTGAAGAAAGAGATGAAACCAAGGATTGGATGGTTTTCATGGATAGATGTTTTTGAAACAAGGAAAAGAGAAATCTTGGATTTTAAAAATAGAATAAGTCAAAAAGCATATAAATCAAATTTTGATTTATTGTATTTGGATAATATGGAAAAAGAATTAAATAGAGCAGAAAAAAGTATAACAGGTCTTCAAAAAAATAATTATGTAAAGGTTATGGAGAAGGAAGTCTTTTCAAGAGGATTCTGCCACCATGACTATGCCCATCATAATATATTAATAGATAATAAGAAAAATATTAATATTATAGATTTTGATTACTGCATATTAGATTCACATCTCCACGACGTATCTTCTTTATTAATAAGATCAATGAAAGATGGAAAATGGGAAAGCGACAAATGCAATCTAATTTTAAATGCCTATAGTGAGAGAATAGAAATAAGAAAAGAAGAGCTACCTATAATTAGAGAATTTATAAGATTTCCTCAGGCTTTCTGGCAAATAGGGTTGCAGGTTTATTGGGAACAGCAACCATGGGGAGAAGAATTTTTTATTAATAAGTTAGAGAAGTACTTAAACGATTGTGAATTTAGAGAAAAGTTTATTGATAGTTATTTTAGTGGGGGAAATTAATATGGATGAATTATTGATTAATCAGTATTTAAATAAAAAAGGAATAGCTATTGTTGGACAAGGTTTTAGTTATGATAAAAATATGCAAAGAAATGATATAGTTTCTCAAGTTGATTTAATTATAGAATTTCATAAATTATTATTAGGTGGCAATCTAACGGGATTAAGCAAAATTAAAAGCACAATAGGCAGAGAAGTGGAATCTTATAAAGTGCAGATAAGAAAACTACAAAAGAATTATTCATATGTATCTAGTAAAACATGTACAAATGAGATAGAGAATATCATATTATCAAACGGAAAAATAATGTTGGAAAAAGCTAATAAGGCTATAAATTATATTTATGAACATGACTACTTTGGAGTTATAAGACGTAGTATGAATAGAGAAGAAATCTGCCTTGGTAAAGTTGATAAAAGTAATTTAAGAAAAAATAATGAAAAAATAGAAGTGTGTACAATAAAAGGTATGACATATAACTTAGTAGAAGAGGACTTATATAATTATATTAAGAAACTACAAAGAAAGGAAATTAATATAGATGAGGAAGAACTAATAAAGTTATTTGTGCATGGATCACACTTATCATTTAACAGCTTTGATTATTTAAGAGGGCTTTGTAGCTATCCAAAGGATTTCTTAAAGTTTTGGGAGAGGTATAGAGATAGTAGAAAGGATAATATAAGAGAAATTTATGATATGCAAAATGGAGAATGCAAGGGTAGTAGGAAAACAAGGAATGACGAACAATTATTAAATGGATTGAAGAAAAGTTTAAAGTATGAAAGTAAAAATTTTATCATATAGGTAACCAAAGGTAGTTATTGTTTATACCTAAAGCTTAGTTGTTAGGAGGAAGAATATGAATAGAACTAAGTATTCAGAAAAAAATTATTTATGCGATTATGATTTGAGCCTAAAGTTCTTCGAAGAACTAGGAATAAAAGTAAACGACATTGTTCCACTTAGAAAAGTATTTTTGGTATATACAGACGAAGGAAATAAAATATTGAAAAGAGTAAATTATGATGTAGATAGAGTCAATTTAATAAGTGATTCTTTAGACTATGTAAAAAAGAGTTATGAACATGTAATAACATATAAAAGGTTCAGAGATGATTTATGTTATAAAGAGTGGAATGGACAAATTTATATTGTTATGGACATATTGAATGGAAGAGAAGCATCATTTTCTAATCCAGTAGAAATTGATCTTTGTGCAGAAAATATAGCTTTAATGCATAAAGCTTCAAAAGGATTAAGAGAATATTTGAAAGATAAATACAAAAAAGATTTTTTAGATATATCTTTGAAAGATAAAATTAAAGAAGCATATGATGATTTGATTTGGATGAAGAGCTTAGTAGATACGTACAAATATAAAAATGAATTTGATAAATTATTTATGAACAATGTAGATAAGTATTTAAATGAAATTAAAGAGGTTCAAGATGACCTTGAAAAAAGCTCATATGATAGCCTAAGACAGGATGGGGATACTATTCGTTTGTGTCATAATGATTTAGCTTATCATAATTTCTTAACCAAAAATAATGAAATAAATATAATAGATTTTGATTTTATGACCATAGATTTAAGAGTAATGGATATATGGAATTTTATTTTGAAGTGTATAAAGAATGCCGCCTTCGATGTAGACAAGATGTCAACTTGCATTAATGGATATGAGAATGTGTCAATTCTAAAAAAAGAAGAAAAAGAACTTTTGTATATACTTATAAAGTTCCCTAAAGATTTCTATACAATATCAAGAGATTATTATCATAAGAGAAAGAACTGGGAATATGAAGTATATTTAAGCAGATTTGAAGGAAAGTTGAGCAATGATGACTTTAGATATGAATTTTTAAAAGTTTTAAAAAATAAATTTTTCATAGGTTCTGAAGTAAAGAAGTAATTTAAGTATAAGTTTAATTTATTTGAATGCAAAGAATAATATAAATCTAATTTATAATTGATTTATTTATAATAATGATTAAGCCAATATTTTATTTCATAAATAGAATATTGGTTTCTTATTAGTTAAAAAATATGGAGAATTTATAAAGGCAAGAAAATCTCTTATGATTTTCTTGCCTTTATATAGATATTTAATAAAAATTGATTAATTGAAACTGTTGTAATATATATCACTTATAAGGTAGCTAACTACAAAAACTATGAAGGAATTTTACTAGTTATATAAAAAATATAAATTTTACTTTATATAGTTAGTGTCTTATTCTATGAATTTATTATAGCTTCATAGGCGGCTATTGTATCTAGAGCTGTTTTATTCCAAGAAAAGTTTTTACTTCGTGTTAGGCTTTTTTTGACCATTGTTAACCTTAATAAGCTATTACTTAAAACTCTTTCTATGTCATATGATAGTGAATCAATGTCATTAGGATCTATAAAAAGAGCTGATTCATGGCATACTTCAGGTAATGACGTAACATTAGAAGCTATTACAGGAGTACCGCATGCCATAGCCTCTATAGGAGGAAGTCCAAATCCTTCATAAAAAGAAGGGTATACAAGGACCTCGGCAGCGTTGTAAAATAACGGCATATCTTCAATGGGAATAAAATCAGTAAAAATAACGTTATTAGATATATTTAGATCATCAGCTCTATTTTTGTATTTAGTATAAGAAGGACCCTTACGACCAATTATAACTAGTTTGAAGCTTTCTTTTAATTTACTTGGGAGTTTAGAATAAGCTTCTATTAGTCCTATAATATTCTTTCTTGGACTAAATCCTCCAACGTAAAGTACGAAGTCTTCCTTTATCCCATATTTCTCGGTAATAAAGTCTTTAGATCTACATTTACTCATTGGTCTGTAAATATCTTCAGCAGCTAATGGGGTAACATAAATCTTTTCAGCAGGAAAGTTAAATTCCTTAGCAATATCATTCTTAGAGTAATTAGATACAGTAATTATTCCATCACAATTATCTAAAATTTTAGGCAGTTCATTATTAAATATTTTTAAATATCTATCACTAACAGTTTCAGGCATTCTTAAAGGAATTATATCATGTAGAGTAATAACTTTTTTGCATTCAACATTTTCTGATAGACCAACCCCGTTTTGTGGGACATGGTAAAGCTCTATGTCTGCATTATTTAATATATTGGGAACATTTATATCATCCCAAAAACTATTAGAAGGTATTGATTCAATAAGTTCTGTTTTAAAATTATTCTTTAAATCGGTTATAAAGTCGCATTGTGGTGTGAAAATTAAATAGTTATTGCTACTATCAACATTGTTGAGGCTAGATATTAACTGATAAGTATAGGTACCTATACCAGTGCCTCGATACCACTTTGCAGCTCTACCATCTATTCCTATTTTCATTATTAAACCCTTTCATAGCATTTGTCTTAATCTATTATATTAAAAGAATATAAAAAATGTTAATAAAAGAAATGATATCCTCATATAAATATACAGGAGGTGAGAAGTATGATGAGGGAATTTGAAATTGAAAGACAATTCAATATAAAGATAGAAAAAATAAAGGCAAATAAAGGCGTATACTATCTTAAAACAGATAAAGGCGAGAGATGTTTGAAAAAAATAAATTATGGACCCCAAAAGTTATTGTTCGTGTATGGTGCTAAAGAGCACTTAAGAAAAAATGGTTTTAATAATTTAGATAAATACTATTTAAACATAAATGGAGAGCCTTATGCGTTGGTTAATGAAGACTTATATACTTTGTCTGAATGGTTAGAAGGAAGGGAATGTGACTTCCATAACATAGATGAAGTAAAAATAGCAGCAAAGACTTTAGCTAATCTCCATGAAGCATCTAAGGGATATGATCCACCTGAGAATTCTAAGCTCAAAAGTGATCTTGGCAGATGGCCTCATTTAATAGAAAAAAGAATTAAATCTTTAGATAAAATGAGAGATATGGTAAGGAAAAAAAGTATAAAAAGTGATTTTGATATGCTTTATTTAAAGTCTATGGAGTTTTATAAAGAGATCGGAAAGAAATCCTTAGTAACTTTAAATGAGTCAGATTACTATGAGTTATGTGCAATTGCTGAGAATGAAAAAAGTTTTTGCCATCATGATTTTACTTATCATAATATAATTTTAAGCGATAGTATGGATGTACATGTTATAGATTTTGATTACTGTAAAAGAGAAGTTAGAACTTTTGATATAAGCAATTTTATGATAAAGGTGCTAAAGAGAGTTGAGTGGAATTTAGAATTTGCGACAGCTATTATAGAATCCTATGATTCAGTATCAAAATTAAAACCAGAGGAATATAAGGTATTATATGCATATCTTCAATTCCCACAAAGATATTGGAGGCTTGCAAATAGATATTATTATAATGAAGTTAATTGGGGGCAAAATACATTTGCAGGTAAGTTAGAATCAATAATACATGAGCAAGAGAAATACCTAGAATTTTTAGAAAAATTCAAGAATGAATATAAGATATAATAAACATAATAATATGAACTACCGAAATAATTAAAAATTATTTCGTGTTAGTTCATTTATTTTTTTATTCTTTAGAAAATTGTAATTCGGTAAAATCTGTGGAAGAGGTACTCATTGAGAGTATGACCTTTTGAGCGGGTTAATTAACGTATCCAAAGTAGAGCTTACGACTTTGTTCTTCGCTAGATAGAATAAAATCATTCTTGGATTAATTTAGAAACCTTTAATAATCTTTACCATATTATAATGTGAAAGAATGTATTAGGAGAAAGTAATGGAAATAGGAGATATAGTTGTTAGAAAATCTTATAATAAAGATATTACTTTTAAAATAATTGATATTAAAGATAGTGGTGGAAAGTATAATATAATTCTAAAAGGAATTAATATAAGAATAATAGCAGATGCAAGTTTGGATGACCTTGAAATTGCTGAAGAGGACACTGGGTCTCAGGATAAAATATTAAATACAAGAGTTAATGAGGCCATAAAGAAAGCTATGATACTAAGAGGTGATCTTAGGGATAAAGTTGAAAAATCTCCCAAGATAAAGACGAAAAATGAATTGATGTTTGGAAGGCCGGGGAAAATTCTCCATGTAGATGGGGATAGTGAGTACATGGAGACTTGTCTAAAGGTATATAAGCAATTATCTTTAGATGCAGTGGGGAGAGCTATAGCGGAAAAAGATCAACCGGAAGTAATAGTAGATTTAGTTAAAGAAGTAAAACCTGACATAGTAGTTTTAACTGGGCACGATAGTGTTTTACGAGAACCAAGGGATTATTTGAATCTAGATAATTATAGAAATTCAAGATATTATTTAGAGTCGGTCAAAAATTTAAGAAATTATAATTCGAGTTATGATGAACTAGTAATATTTGCAGGGGCTTGTCAAAGTTGCTATGAAAGAATATTAGACGTAGGTGCAAATTTTGCCTCGAGTCCAAATCGAGTATTAATTCATTGCCTTGATCCTGTTTTTGTATGTGAGAAGATTGCTTATACAAGAATTGATAAGGTGGTTTCAATAACTGATGTTATTGAAAACACGATAACAGGAATAAAGGGAGTTGGAGGATTGCAGACTAGGGGAAAGTACAGAGAAGGATATCCTAAATCTCCTTATATTTAATAAATAATTTAGATAGTAATTGCATAAAATAAATGATTAAAAACTTCAATACATCAAAGTAATTAGTAAGAGTATTGAAGTTTTTAACTATAATTAATGAATATAGTATTTCTATTTGACAAAAATAATAATAGAATATATAATAATTTTAAAAAATTGAATTTTATAAAATATAATTTGTTAAGATATAAGCTTATTCGCTTAATTTTATATTAAAGATGATAAGGAGAGAAGCAAAATGATATATGATTATTCAGTAAAAGATATAAATGGAAATCTGGTTTCTATGGAGACATATAAAGGAAAAGTATTACTAATTGTTAATACTGCTACAGGATGTGGGTTTACTCCACAATACGAAGGGCTTCAAAAGCTTTATGATAAATATAAAGACAGCGGGTTTGAAATATTAGATTTTCCATCAAATCAATTCTTTGAGCAAGCGCCTGGGACTAATGAAGAGATATCAAATTTTTGTAAATTAACATACGGAACAACTTTTAAAACATTTGCAAAGATTGATGTAAATGGAGAGAATAGTGATCCGTTATATGTTTTCTTAAAGAAAGAGGCCCCTATTGCAAATGAAGACGATGCATCAAAGGGATTGTATAATCTTTTATCAGAAAAAGGCTTTAATACAAGCGGAGATGATATTAAGTGGAATTTTACAAAATTTCTTGTATCAAAAGAAGGAAAAGTGATAGCTAGATTTGCACCAACCTATGAGCCAGAAAAAATTGCTGATCAAATTGAAAAATTAATTAATGAAAAATAAAGAATAAATATAAAGACTCCTTTAATGTACGTGTGATTAAAGGAGTGTTTTGTTTTATAGTGAAAAATATTTTTTATATAATTAAAAAATGTAATTTGGTATGGTTGAGAATAAATTCTGAACGGGGAGGGAATTCCAGCTTTATATAAAATGCCTACTAAGATTTTCTTAAAAAATATATTAGAGAATAAAATACTGACCAATATTACTGTAAGTAGTATTGGTCAGTATATAACATTGGAAATGCTCGAAATAAAATTATCAAAGTCATGACCATGGAATCTACTTGAAAATAAAATTAAGGTTATTTATAGATCATGAAATGTTATAGAATTAAATTTAACGATAAGGGGAATAATAATTAAGAAAAAGCAGATAATATAATAAAATAGCTTGAAAACATATATAATTGGAAAAATGTTTACATTGACAATATGGTGCTATAAATGATAAAATATTTATTTTACTTGACTAATTTATGATTTTGTTATATAATTAGTATGAAAGAGGGTGTTTACATGGAAAAAGTTAAAACTATTGCTTCCATTAAAAACGATATAGAGAGACACGTCGGTCAGAAAGTGACTCTAAAAGCTAATGGTGGAAGGAAAAAGATTTTAGTTAATGATGGTATAATTGAAAGTGTATACCCAAGTATTTTTGTTATAAGATTAAAAAATGACACCCAAAGGACCGTGACTTATAGTTATTCAGATGTATTAACAAAGACTGTACAATTGGTATTTCCAACTAGAATATAAGCTTCGATTAATTCGGAGTTTTTTCTTTTTCTCTTATTTTAAAAATGAGTTTCTGCCGTTGATATTTATTTAAAATAATTAATGAATTAGAAATTGTAAGAAGTGTTTTTATACGTAGAAAGCTATAAATAGAATATAATTTTAAGATTAAAATAATAATAGGATTTAGATTAACTAAATAATTTTATAAAAAAAGAAAGATGGTGGGTTTCCATCTTTCAACTATGGTATAAAAGGGTATTGAGAATTTATGAGAGGTTATATGGTCAATAACCAATTACTATATTACGACAAAAAATAGTATATGTCAATAAAAAACGCAAAAAAATTTAAAAAAATATTGTTAAGTAGATCAAGTAAAAGGTTTACTTGATTTTCGGGAATAAAATAAAAATATATTTATCATAAATTTCTACTTAGATGTATATAAATGAATAGTAGGAATTTTATGGAGGTATAAAATATGGCAGATATAGATATTGTAAAAGAAAATGTACAGTTTGAACAATTGCTTAGGGAAAATAATACGAATTCGGTATTAAAAGATGAATACTTAATCCCTGATACCCATCCTGATGTACAAGAGATATTAACTGTTGAAGCTAGACCCATGATAACTAATAAAGAAATAATTGGAGATAAAGTAGTTATAGAAGGAAAGGTTGAGTACACAGTAATATATTTAGCTAAAGAAGAGGGACTCGCAGTAAATTCAGTAAATTATAATCAGAACTTTACAAATAATATTGACTTAAATCAAGGGGAAAATAGAGTAATTTGCGAGGCAGAGTGTAATATTGAACATATTGAAGCAAACATAATGAATGAGAGGAAAATATCTATTCAGGGTATAGTTACTGTAGAGTGGGAACTTTACAAGAGCAATGAATTTGAATTTGTAAAAGATATTGAGGGCAATGATCAAGTAGAAGTATTGAAAAAGACAGAGACAATTAATAAAATCAATGCAACAGAAGATGTTGAATTAGTAGGTAAATCTATGATTAGAGTTGGTATGGATAAACCACAAATCAGCAAAATATTAAAGTGTTCCTTACTACTTCATAAAAAGGAAATAAAAATAACAGAAGATAAAGTTTATCTTGGCTGTTACTGCAAATTAAATATACTATACAAAGGAGAAGATTCTAAGGAAATAATTCCATTAGAAGATGATATTTATTTATCAAAAGAGGAAGAAATTAATGGTATAACATCAGATATGATTCCAACAGTTTCCTATGAAATATCAAATAATGATTTAATGCTAGAAGAAGATGATTTAGGCGAAATAAGAATTATAAATGATGAGCTTGTAGTTAGAGCAAATGTTAAGATATTTTCAAAAGAAAACATAGATACTATTAAAGATGCATATTCTACCAATTGTTTGCTTAGTCTCAAAAAAGATGAACATGAAGTTGGAATTCTTCATGGAATGAATAATTCTGAAGCAATTGTTAAGTATAATATTCAATTGAAAGATAATGATTTGAGACCTGAACATATAATATCCGCTAATGGGGCTATAATATTAACAGATAAACAAGTTGTAAAAGACAGAGTTATTGTAGAGGGAATTATAAAAGCAAGTATATTGTATAAGACAACTGATGAGGAAAAATACCTATCAAGTGTTAAAGCAGAGATACCATTTTCAGCTGCAATTGATATAGCAGGTGCAGATGAAAATATGAAATCTATAATTAAAAGCAATTTAGAAAACATTGAAGCAGCTATAGAAGGAAATAATATAGCGATTAAAGCTACTGTGATACTATCTGGCAGAGTATTGTATGAAATGAATAAAGAATTTGTTTCAGATGTGGTTGAAGAAGAGGGCGATATTCCAGAAAAGAAAGCCAGTATTACTATATACGTAATTGGTAAAGGGGATACTTTCTGGAACTTAGCAAAAAAATATAATACAACAGTTGACGATTTGATTAAGATAAATAAGATTGAAGATCCAGAACATATTGAAGAAGGACAAAAATTGATAATACCAGGAAGGGCAATATTCTAAAATTAATTAAATTCATAATATTAGAGATACTTTAAGAATTTCATTAGATGAATTCTGGAGTATCTCTTTTTTTCGAAGCAATATTATTAAAATCTAAAAAATAGAAAGAATTTAGAAAAAGTTTTTGGATATGAAGAAAAAAATAGTTACATAATAAAATGAAAAATACACAAACTAAGTTTTGTTTTATAGTTGCTAATTACTTCTAACTTAAGGAAGTAAAAACTAGAGAAATTATTCTTATAGGAAACGTGATTTGGCATTTGCAGCAGCCAAATTTCTTGAATAATTATTTAATCTGGTGGATAGAATATGTAATGCATGATATGAGGTGAGAAAATTTGAAAAAAGTTTTAAGTGGTAATTTAATAATCATTGGAGGAGCCGAAGATAAAGAAGGCAAAAAAGAAATTTTAAAAAGAGTATGTGATTCAATTGACAAAAGTAAAGATACTTTATTAATTGCAACTATTGCAACTGATTATCCTAAAGAAGCCGCAAATAAATATAAAGAGGTATTTGGAGAGCTTGAAGTAAAAAATATAAAGGTATTAGATATAAGCGAGAGAACAGAAGCGTCTGATGATATGAATGTAGAGCTAATCAGAGAGTCCTCATTAATATTTTTTACCGGTGGAGATCAATTAAAGATAACAAGTTTAATTGGCGGAACTCCGGTTTATGATGCATTAGAAGAAGCTTGGAAGAATGGTGCATTTATAGTAGGTACTTCAGCAGGGGCATCTGTAATGAGTGACACAATGATAGTTCAAGGGGAAGATGACGATGATCCTAGAAAATGCACACTAAAAATGTCTCCAGGGCTTGGGTTGATTAAGGACGTTATAATTGACCAACATTTTGCTCAAAGAGGAAGAATAGGAAGACTATTAACAGGAATTGCACAAAATCCTGAGGTTTTAGGTATAGGAATAGACGAGAATACAGGAATAGTAGTAAACCAATCTGGAATGATAGAGGTAATAGGTGAAGGGGCAGTTTACTTTATCGATGGTAGTGCAATTACATATACTAATGTTTCAGAATTATATGCAGATGATATTTTGAGTATGCATAATGTTAAGTTGCATGTATTAACTGATGGAAATAAATTTGATCTTATAAAAAAGTCACCTTTTGAGGAGGAAAAGTTTAATCATGAAGATAATACAAAAGAGAATATATGAAGGCCAAAATATTTATTCTCATAAAAAATGTATAAGAATAGATATGGATTTGGAAGGATATTCTGAAATACCAAGTAAGGACATACCGAATTTTAATTTTAATCTTGTAAATATAATACCTGAATTAAAAAATCATAGATGCGGAATTGATGAAGAAGGTGGTTTTGTTAAAAGACTAAAAGAAGGAACTTACCTAGCGCATATTTGTGAACACACTATGATAGCGATACAAAATAATTTGGGGATAGATGTTGCTTATGGAAAGGCAAGAGAAATTAAAGGCGATATGTATTATATTATCGTACAATATGAATATAAAAATACAATACTTGAGGTGGCTAATTTAGCCATAGATTTGATGAATTCTTTGATAGCACAAAATCCAATAAATTTCGATGGAAGAATGAAAATTATACAAAACATATTGCAAAATGAGCAAATGGGTGCGACTACAAAAGCAATATGTGATGCGGCAAGGGAATATAAACTTCCTGTTATGCAATTAGGGGATAGCACCATATATCAAATAGGATATGGAAAAGCAGGTAGACTTATAGAAGCTTCTATAGGAAACAAGACTAGTTGTGTAGGAGTTGATATATCTTGTGATAAGCTCTTAACAAAACAGTTGCTTCAAACTCAAAATATACCTGTAGCTGATGGAAGCAAAGTGCTTAATTTAATTGGGTTATTACAAGAAGCAGAACGAATTGGATATCCAGTGGTTTTAAAGCCACAATGTGGAAACAAAGGTCAAGGTGTAATACTAAATATAAAAGATCAAAAACAATTGGTTGATGCATATATTAACTTAAGAAAAAATCAAAAGGATATAATTTTGGAAAAATACTTTGAAGGAAGCGACTACAGAGTTTGTGTCGTGAATTATAAAGTGGTAGCTGCATCATTGAGAATTGCTCCATATGTTATTGGAAATGGAAAAGATAGTTTAAGAATGTTAATAGAGGTTCTTAATAAAGATCCATTAAGAGGAGAGGATCATGAAAAAGCATTAACCAAAATAAAAATTGATGCTGAGTTAATAGCATGTCTTTCTAAAAGAGGATTGGAGCTAAACTATATCCCTGAAGAGGGTGAAAAAATATTATTAAGAGAGAATGCAAATCTTTCTACTGGCGGAATAGCAATAGATTGTACTGATGAAATCTGCGAAGAGAATATAGAAAGTTGTATAAATGCAGCTAAAACTTTAGGTTTAGATATTTGTGGAGTTGATATTTGTGCAAAAGATATTAGTGTTCCGCTCAAGGACAATAATGGAATAGTTTTAGAGATAAATGCTGCACCAGGTATAAGAATGCACCATTTCCCTTCAAAAGGTAAAAAGCGTAATGTTGGAAAAGCAATACTTGAAACGCTTTATGATGAAGAACCTAAAAATATACCTGTAATATCTATTACAGGCACTAATGGAAAGACAACTACTACAAGGTTAATAAGTCATGTACTAAGAAAGATGGGAAGCAATGTAGGCATGACATCGACTGATGGTGTATATTTGAATGAAAAGTGTATACATAAGGGAGACGATTCTGGATTTAATAGCGCAAGATCAATACTGATGAATAAAGATGTAGATGTAGCTGTTTTAGAAACTGCTAGAGGAGGATTGGTTAAAAGCGGGCTAGCATATGAGTTGGCAGATGTAGCAATAATCACAAATATAACAAATGATCATCTGGGCTTGGATGGAATTAATTCTATTGAAGAGTTGAGTTTTACAAAAGCTTTAGTAGGAGAAGCTGTAAAAGATGATGGTTTTGTTGTTGTAAATGCCGATGATAAATATAGCAAAACTGTAATAAATAGATTCTCAGCAGAAAAGATTTATTTTTCAAAAGATAAAGAAAATCCGTTGATACAAGAAAATATAGCTAATGGAAAAATAGCTGTATTTGTTGAAGATGATAAGATTTGTGTGATTAATAATAAGAAGAAGTATGAAATTGTATCTGCTAGAGAGTTACCAATATCATATAATGGAACATTAGAATATAATATAGAAAATGCAATGGCGGCTTGTGCAGGTCTTGTAGGCTTAGAAGTTGATTATTGTATGATTTCAAAAGGTTTTATGGATTTTGGGTTAAAGAACGAAGATAATAGCGGAAGATTTAATATGTATAATTACCTTAACAGAAGAGTTATATTAGATTATGCTCATAATATTGAAGGGTATAAAGCGGTTATATCTTCATTGAGAAAGATTAAAGGAGATAATGATTTAATTGGGGTAATTGGAATACCAGGAGATAGAAAAGACGATATAGGATACGCAATAGGAGAAATATGTGCTAATAATTTTGATAAAATAGTAATAAAAGAAGATAAGGATAAAAGGGGTAGAAAATCTGGAGAGATTGCAGATATATTAGAAAAGTCAATATTGAAAACTAATAAAAATGCAAATTTAAAGATTTGTCTAGACGAAGTTCAAGCGTTAAAATATGCAATAGATATAAGTAATAAGGACGATATAATTGTAGTATTCTATGAAAAATTAGATTCTCTTTTAGAGTTTATAAATGAGGAACCAAACAAACAACTAGATACGTTCGATGAAGAATATAAACAGTATAGTAATACACTATAACTATTTATAAAAGATTTAAAGTTATCTAAAATCGACGCATAGTAGAATGTTTAAAAAGCATTATTAATCCTTTTTTAATTTATTAATTAGACAAGATTTTTTACCTATGATAAAATATTGTCAAAATGTTAAGAAAGGAATAAGATAATGAAGATTAAGGCTTATGCCAAAATAAATATTGCCTTAGATATTGTTGGGAAAAGAGAAGACGGATATCATATATTAAAAATGATAATGCAAACTATAGATTTATATGACATAATAGAAATAGAAAAAACTGAATCTGAGATAAGGTTAAACTGTAATAAACATTATGTTCCTACAGATGAAAGAAATTTAGCTTATAAAGCAGCGAAAATATTTAAGGAAACTTATTCTATTAGTCAGGGAGTAGATATAAAGTTAACTAAGAATATACCTGTTTCAGCTGGATTGGCAGGCGGAAGTACTGATGCAGCAGGAGTTTTAAAGCTTATGAATAAGATGTTTAATGTAAATGCAAGTGATGAAGAATTGAAATCTATAGGGCTAAAACTAGGAGCTGATGTACCATATTGCATAAAAGGTGGAACAGCACTTTGCGAAGGTATAGGAGAAAAAATTACCCAATTAAAATCATTTAAAGATAAAATAATAGTTTTAGTAAAGCCACCTTTTGGTGTATCAACAAAAGAAGTTTATAAATGTTTTGATTTATCAAAAGTTGTATTTCATCCTAAAATAGATAGTTTAATAGAAAATATGAATAATGATGATGTTTATTTTGTAGCAAATAATATGAAAAATTTATTAGAGAATGTGACTTTAAGGAAACATAGAGTTATTGCTAACATTAAGGAAGAAATGAAATCTATTGGCTCTATAGGTACAATGATGAGTGGTAGTGGGCCGACTGTTTTTGCTTTTTTTGATGATATGCTAAAAGCGCAGTTATGTTATGATGAAATGAAAAAAAAATATAAAGATGTATTTATAACAAGAACAATTTAATTCAAATTGAATGTATAAAAAACCTCCAAGTGGTAATAATTTTAGCTACAAGGGGGTTTGTTTATGATAAAATATTTGAAATTAAAAAAAATAGTATTGGTAGTTTTAATAACATTAAGTATAAATATATTTTCTGGATGTACAAGCATTAGCGGAGGTAATAGTACAAGTTTGGTAAATAGTTTAATTGCAACAGAAAGTAATAAAAACGAGAATAATATGAGGGTGCTCAATTACGACGAGGTTAAAGATTCATTAATAAGATTTCATGTTATTGCTAATAGTGATAACGATGATGATCAGCAATTGAAGTTAAAAGTTAAGAATAGAGTTATAGATTATCTATATCCTTATTTAAATTCTTCACAGTCATTAGATGAATCAAGAAAAATTATAAAAGATAAGATGGAAGATGTTAAAACACTTGCACAAGAGGTAATTAAGGATAATAATTATGATTATGATGTAAAAGTTGAATTGTCTAGGGAAAACTTTCCTGATAAGTCTTATGGTAATATCACTTTGCCGCAAGGAAATTATGAGGCCTTTAGAATAATTATAGGAAGTGGACAAGGAAGGAACTGGTGGTGTGTAATGTTTCCTCCACTATGTTTTGTAGACGAATCAAAGGCACAAGTGGAATATGATAAAACGGAGAATAAAATAAAGTCAAATGGAAAAAGTTTTGGATTAGAATCTAAAGACGATTCAACTGAAAATGTAGAAGATAAGCAAGCTGATGGAAATAATATAAAGATAAAGTTTAAAATAGTGGAAATATTTCGAGATATATTTAAATAAGATTAATAGGATATTTGGAAGTTTTATTCACAAAATTTATATAGTTGTCAAATGAATTTAATAAAGCTTACTTCTGCAAGTTAAAAAAATTTTCAAATATAATATATTATAAGTGGAGGGAAATATGAAGAAAAAAGCTATTATAACGGTGGATAGTTATGTGTTGGATAATGAAGAGGATCTTGTAGGTGTAGTAACTCCGGGAGATTTCCATGAAATAGAAGATGGATTTAAGGTAGAGTATGAGGAAACAAAGCTTTCAGGGATGGAAGGGACAAAGACTACTATAATAATAAGAAATGATTCTTTTGATTTAATAAGAGAAGGCACTACAGAAACTAAAATGGAATTTAGAAATAATCATAGAACAATATCTCTATATAAAACGCCGTACGGTGTTATGGATCTTCAAATAGATACTAAAAAACTTAATATTGATATTAGCAAAGAGGGCGGAACAATAACCGCAATGTACATACTAGAAATAGGTGGACAGCCTGCATTGAAGACAAACTTAACTATCGGTGTGAAATTAAATTAAGTAGGTTCTATATTTATTTAAATACTCCCTTTGTATAAAGAGATTTAGGAATAAGTTGATTAAATTAGAAAAAAATGGGATATAATTTCAAAGGGAGGAATATATATGCAAAATGGATTGAAATATATAGAGATATTGAATAACATATGCGAATATTACGGAATTGATGAAGAAAAATTTATAGAATTGCTAAAAAATAGAGATAATAAATATATATTATTATTATTATTAAAATATAATCACTGTTTAGATACTGAGAGAGTTAAGGAAGTTTTTAATCTAAAAACTTCTAAGAGTATAAGTAACAATTTGAAACTAGCAGAAGAAAAGTTATTAATAAATAGACTTTTTAGAGAGAAGTACTTTGAATTAGAAGATAATATAGGAAAGAATAGCATGACCAATTTATTATAAAAAAAAGACTAGATATTGGAGTAGATATGTGATATTATAATACCTATGTTATTAAGCAACACAAGTGCCCCATATTATATTATGGGGTGATTTTCATTATAGCATGACTTTTTGAAAAAGTCAATATTAATTTAGAAGAACATTTTAACATAGGGAGGATAAAAATGAGTACTAAATACGTTTTTGTTACAGGCGGAGTTGTATCAGCACTAGGAAAAGGAATAACAGCAGCGTCTCTTGGGAGATTATTGAAGAATAGAGGGGTAAAAATTTCTATTCAAAAATTTGATCCATATCTTAATGTGGATCCGGGAACAATGAGCCCTTATCAGCATGGAGAGGTTTTTGTTACAGATGATGGAGCTGAGACGGATTTAGATTTAGGCCATTATGAAAGATTTATAGATGAAAGTTTAACCCAAAATTCAAATGTTACAACTGGTAAGATATATAGTTCTGTTATAGAAAAAGAAAGAAGGGGAGAATACCTTGGAGGTACAGTTCAGGTAATTCCTCATATAACTAATGCTATAAAAGATAAAGTATACCAAGTAGCAAAAGATAGAGATGTTGATGTGGTAATAACTGAAATCGGTGGGACTGTTGGAGATATAGAATCACAACCATTTTTAGAATCTATTAGACAAATAAAAAGTGAAGTTGGAGCTGAAAATGTTTGTTACATACATGTTACTTTGGTACCATACTTGGGAAAAGCAGGAGAATTAAAGACAAAGCCTACTCAACATTCAGTAAAAGAATTAAGAATGATAGGTATCCAACCAGATATAATAGTATGCAGAACTGAAAAAGAATTATCAGATGATGTTAAAGCTAAAATTGGATTGTTCTGTAATATAGACGGAAGATCAGTAATTCAAAATCTTGATGCGGAAAATTTATATGAAGTTCCATTAATGCTACATTCAGAAGGTTTAGATAATCTTGTATGTGAAAAATTACATTTAGGATGTAAAGATATTGATAATTCCGAATGGATTCAAATGGTACAAAAGATTAAGAACCTTAAAAACAACGTGAAGATAGCATTAGTGGGTAAATACGTTGAGTTACACGATGCATACATATCAGTAGTTGAAGCATTAAGTCATGGTGGATATGCTAATAATACTAATGTTGAAATTAAGTGGATTAATGCCGAAAATATTGAAAACAGTAATGCTCAAGAATTACTTAAAGATGTTGATGGAATATTAGTGCCAGGTGGATTTGGTGACAGAGGAATAGAAGGTAAAATAGCAGCTATAAAATGGGCGAGAGAAAATAAGAAACCTTTCCTAGGAATTTGCTTGGGAATGCAATGTGCCGTAATTGAATATGCAAGAAGTGTATTAGGGTATGAAGATGCAAATAGTTCGGAAATAAACCCAGGTACAAATTATCCAGTAATAGATCTTATGCCAGATCAAAAGGATATAGAAAATCTTGGTGGTACAATGAGATTAGGATTATATCCTTGTAGATTAGCTGAAAATACTAACTCTTATGAAGTATATAAAAATGAAATTATCAATGAAAGACATAGACATAGATATGAATTTAATAATGAATTCAGAAAACAAATAACTGAAGCTGGAATGAAAATTGCAGGAACAAGTCCTGATGAAAGATTAGTTGAGATTGTTGAAGTAGAAGATCATCCATGGTATGTTGCAGTACAATTTCACCCAGAGCTAAAATCAAGACCTAACAAGCCACATAAGTTGTTTGTAGGATTTATTAAAGCAGCATTAGAAGAAAATAAATCAAAGTAATTTGTTTTATTATTGAGTTTAATATATAATAAGTATTATAATTTATTATATATTAAACTTATTTTAATAACTTTAGTAGTTTAAATTATTGATCATGAATTATATAAAATAAAATTTAATATATTGCATTAAATTTGAAATAAATATCCAAACTAATAGAAAATGTATTTTTACAAGTATTATTCTAAAATATTCTCAAATATATATCATTTCTAACTATCTTACTGTTAAATTTTCCGATATAAAATATAACTAAAATTATAAAAGAATTGATTTTATAGATTCATATCTATAAATTGGAGGTGCGAACTTGACAAAAAAAGAATATGAAAGCATGACTTTAACAAAGTTAAAAGATATTGCTAAAGATTTAGGTGTGAAAAATATATCTAAATATAAAAAGAATGAGCTAATAGAAGAAATATTGAAAGTTCCTAGTAACTTTATAGAAAAGAATGGTGTTATATTAAGAGAAAATATAGCACCTAAGAATGTAGAAGAGACTAGAAGTGTTATGCCTAGAAGTAATAATATTGAGGCGAATAAAGAAAGCAATGATTCAGAAGTGAAATCTAGGACAAATGAAATTGGGAATGTGGAAAAGAAAGAAAATTTAAAAGAAATGATAAATGAATCCAACGTTGCAAATGGGATTTTAGAAATACTTGAAAATAATAGTTTTGGCTTCCTAAGATGTAAAAACTATTTAACTAGTAGCGAAGATGTTTATGTGTCTCCATCTCAGATTAGAAGATTTAATTTAAGAACAGGAGATGAAGTTGAGGGTAAGGTAAGAGAAGCAAAGGAAACTGAGAAGTTTAAAGCTTTATTATTTGTTCAAAAAGTTAATGGAGAACATCCGGAAAAAGCTATAGGAAGAAAATCTTTTGAAACATTAACACCAATATATCCAAAAGAAAGATTAAAATTAGAAACATCTGATAGTAATGATTTATCATCGAGACTAATGGATATAATATGCCCAATAGGAAAAGGACAAAGAGGAATTATAGTCGCTCCACCAAAGGCAGGGAAAACTACATTATTAAAAAAGATTGCTCAAAATATATCTAAAAATTATCCTGATGTAAAGCTTATTGTTTTGCTTATAGATGAAAGACCAGAAGAAGTTACTGATATGAAGAGGTCTATTAATGGAGATGTAGTTTATTCAACTTTTGATGAGGAACCGCAAAACCATGCAAAGGTAGCTCAGATGGTATTAGAAAGAGCTAAGAGAATGGTTGAGCAAGGAAAAGATGTTGTTATTCTCATGGATAGTATAACTAGACTATCAAGAGCATACAATTTGACAATAACTCCTACAGGTAGAACATTGTCAGGTGGTCTTGATCCAGGTGCACTTATAATGCCTAAAAAGTTTTTTGGAGCAGCAAGAAAAATTGAAGAGGGCGGAAGCTTAACAATACTAGCCACTGCACTAATCGAAACAGGGTCGAGAATGGATGATATGATATTTGAAGAATTTAAAGGAACAGGTAATATGGAAGTTCATTTAGATAGACGTCTACAAGAGAGAAGAATTTTCCCGGCTATAGATATATATAAGTCTGGAACAAGAAAAGAAGATTTAATTTTATCTAAAGAAGAATTAGAAGTGGCATTCTCCATAAGGAAAAAGATGTATAGAGATGGAAACTCAGATGATATTACAGAGAATTTAATTAATATGTTATCTAAAACTGGCGACAATAAAGAATTTATAGATGTATTCCAGAAAAAAATTCAATAGGTAACAAAAAAGATGACCATTTTATTCTAGTGGCCATCTTTTATTTCTTAGAAATTAAATCATCTGCTATATCGACTATTTTAGTTAAAGAATAGGTTGATGATAACTCTTTGAGCTTTAGCTTAATTTTGGATAGCTCATTAGGGTTGTTTATTAAGTAATTTATTTTATCATTCAGCTTGCTTAAGTCTTTTACATATATTGAATAACCTTCGCTAGTTAGAAAATCTATATTTTCATTTTCTTGACCTGGTATGGCAAATGGAATTATTAATGGAATGTTCTTTACTATAGATTCTGTAACAGTTAATCCGCCAGGTTTTGATATTAAGATATCACAATAATCCATTAAATAAGAGATATCTTTTGTGAAACCTAATATATGAAGTTTTTTATTTTCAAAGTTATTTTCCTTACAATAACTAATTAATCTATTTTTTAAGTTATCATTTTTGCCACAAACTACTGTGATTCTTAACTTGTGTGGATTTTTTAACAATTCCTTAAGAACTGTAAAAATAGTAGTTAATCCAAGACTTCCTCCCATAAGCAATAAATTAAAATATTCATCATCTTTTAAATCGTTTGCTAATGTAACTTCAGTATAAAATTTACTACTTATAGGTATGCCTATTGGATAAATTTTATTAGGATTAATACCTCTATCTACTAGAGATTTTTTTGTATAGTTACTTCCGGTTATATAAGCATCAACGTAAGAATCCACATATAGATAATGAGCTTTAAAATCTGTAACTACTAAAATAAAAGGTATATCTAATCCATTCTTTTTTAGATCTGAAATTACGCTAATATTAATTGAATGGGTAGCTATGATAACATCGGGTTGTATTTTGTTTATAAGTTTCGAAACCTTCTTTCTTGCCATAAAGAAGATGAGTTTTAATAGTTTATTGGTTAATTTGGTATCAGTTAGTTTGTAAAAGAAACCATAAGTTTTGGGAAACTTCGATGCCGAAAACTCATATCCAATTACAATTATATCGTTAAGAAGCTTGCTGTTCTTGGCTAAAAAGTCAAGCTTTGTAATCTCATAACCAGAATTATTAAATGATTCCTCTACGGAAGCAGCAGCTTGATTATGTCCCTGTCCTGTAGATGTTGTTAAGATTAAAACTTTTTTCATGAAAGTCACTCATTTCAACATTATTATATTACATAGTTTACCATGTATAGTATATAATTTAAATATTAAATTATATACGCTAATATATTAAAATTTAGTTATTTAAATTTTAAGTATGTATAAGTTTGCAAACAATTGCAGTAAAATCTATATTTCTAATATATTAGAAAATTGAATAAAAAAGGAAAGACATCGTCTTTCCTCATAAAGTTATTACTTGCTGCCAAGGTTGAATCTCTTGTTGAATTTATCAACTCTTCCACCAACGTCAACAATTTTTTGTTTACCAGTGAAGAATGGGTGGCATTTAGAGCATATTTCAACTTTTAGTTCTTCTTTAACAGAACCAGTAGTGAAAGTGTTTCCACATGCACACTTAACCACTGTATTGTGGTGGTATTCTGGATGTATGCCTTCTCTCATTATTTTTCACCTCTTTCAATTATATAAACTATGTTAATTATTCAATAACAACCACCATATTATATCATAGTAGAATTTTAGCGTCAATAATAAATCCGTGTATGTAAATAATATAAAAATGTCTTTTTATGATCACTATTAAATGATATAATCGATTATGATACCTTAAATAAGGAGAGTATTTTACAGATGAGTAAATTATATTTTAGATATGGGGCCATGAATTCTGGAAAATCAACTCATTTAATGCAAGTTGCTTATAATTATGAAGAACGTGGTATGAAGGTGGTAATTATTAAACCTAGAATTGATAACAAAGGTGGAGACACACTTGTATCTAGGTTAGGAGTAAATAGGCGGGTAGATTTATTAGTTTCAGATCAGGATGATATCTTTCAAATAATCAGTAATTATATAAAAGAAAATAATAAAATAGACTGTATACTAGTAGACGAAGTTCAATTTTTAAGAGAATCACAAATAGATCAGTTATTTGAAATTGCTGTAAAGATTAATATACCTATAATATGTTATGGTCTAAGAACTGATTTTAAAAGAAATGGATTTGAAGGTAGTACAAGATTGTTATTGTTGGCTCATAGTATTGAAGAAATGAAAACAATCTGTGCATGCGGTAGGAAAGCTATATTTAATGGAAGAAAAATAAATAATAAATTTGTATTTGAGGGAGAACAAATCGCAATTGATGATGAAGATAATGTTGAATATGAGTCATTATGTGGAGAGTGCTACTATAAATACAAAGAAAATTAATTAGGAGAGTAAGTGATTTTTATAAATGGAAAGACGTGATGTTGGAGGGCAAGCTGTCATAGAAGGTGTTATGATGAGAGGAAGTAAAAATCTTGCGACGGCTGTTAGAACTCCTAAAGGGAATATAGAAATAGATTTTAAAGATAATAGACCAGTGACAAAAAAATATCCGATTTTAAATATACCTTTTCTTAGAGGTTTTTTTGTACTAGTAGAATCAATGAAGGTTGGAATGGAATCATTAAACTACTCAGCATCATTTTTGGAAGAAGATAATGAAGAACCTTCTAAATTTGAAAAATGGTTAGATGACAAACTGGGAGAAAAGGCTAATAGTGTATTAATGGCAATAACTATGTTTATTTCTTTTCTTTTTGCCATAGGACTTTTCGTTGCATTGCCAACAGGCATAGCATCAGTTTTCAAAGGTGCAGGTATTTCCAATGTAATGCTGAACCTGATTGAAGCTCTTATAAGAATAGTGATTCTCTTGCTTTACATGTTTTTTATAAGCAAACTTAACGATATATATAGAGTGTTTCAATACCACGGAGCTGAACATAAGACGATATTCTGTTATGAAGCTATGGAAGAATTAACAGTAGAGAATGTTAGAAAACAGTCAAGATTACATCCAAGATGCGGTACTAACTTTTTGTTTTTGGTAATGTTTGTTAGCATTATAGTATTTTCTTTTACTGGGTGGGGTGGAATTGTTGAAAGGTTAGCTCTTAGAATTGTTCTTATACCAGTAGTTACAGGGATTAGCTATGAGATAATAAAATGGCTTGGTAAAAATGACAGCATACTAGCTCAAATAATAGCGTATCCTGGTCTTAAGTTGCAACTGTTAACAACTAAAGAACCAGATGATTCCCAAATTGAAGTAGCTATTGCATCGTTGAAAGCAGCAGAAGGAATAAAAGATCCAAATAAAAATATTGAAGAGTTAATAAAAACTGGTACATCGACATTAAAAGAAAATGGAATAGATACTGCTAGGTTAGATGCAGAGCTATTGTTAGGAAATATTATTGAAAAAGATAGGGTTTATTTAATTACACATAAAGAAGATGAAGTGAGTAAGGAAGATGCTGAAAAGTATTTTGATTTGATTGAAAAACGTAGAAATAAAATGCCAGTAAAATATATTCTAAATAAATGTGAATTTATGGGTATCGAATTTTATGTTGAAGAAGGTGTTTTAATACCAAGAGGGGATACAGAGATACTTGTAGATGAAGTTCTTAAAATTATAGAAGAAAATCAAGAAATGGAAATATGCGATTTGTGTTCTGGGTCAGGTGCGGTTGGTATATCATTAGCACATTTTAGGCAAAATATAAAAGTTGATTTAATAGACTATTATCCTATTCCTGAAAAAGTATCACTAATTAATATAGAGAAAAATAAGTTAGAAGATAGGGTTTTCTTTATAAAAAGTGATTTGTTAGAAGAGTCGATAAAAAATAATAAAATGTATGATATTATAGTATCAAATCCTCCGTATATTGAGGAATGTGAAATTGAGAAATTAATGGAGGATGTAAAAAATTATGAACCGCACACTGCATTAAGCGGTGGAAATGACGGATTAGATTTTTATAGAAAAATAATTGACCAAAGCCAATATACATTGAGAGAAAATGGGATATTAGCATTTGAAATAGGATATAATCAAGGAGAAGCGGTAAAACTATTAATGGAAAATAACGGTTTTACTAATGTTAAAATTGTTAAAGATTTTGCTAGCCTTGATAGGGTGGTAGTTGGAATTAAAATTTAATTGAAACAGATCTTTGAGATATAAGAACGAGTTAAGAAGACATAGTATGCACAATTTATAAATGAGGTTAGTTGGTTAAGTGATTAAAATATGATATAATGTAGAAATGTGAAAAAAGAAGTACGGAGTGATCAAATGTTATTAGATAAATTAGAATTTATAGAAAACAAATATGATGAATTATCAGTGAAAATAAGTGATCCATCAATTATGCAGAATCAGAATGAATGGAGAAAACTATGTAAGGAACATGCTGACTTAGAAGTTATAGTTAATAGCTATAGGGAATATAAGAAAGTAGTTGAAGATTTAAAAGCTAACAAAGAAATGTTAAGCGGTGAAAGCGATAAAGAGATGAGAGAAATGTTAAATGAAGAAATAGCTGATCTCACAAATAGAGAAGAACAACTAGAAACAGAAATACAAATTTTATTATTACCAAAAGATCCTAATGATGATAAGAACGTATTTGTTGAAATCAGAGGGGGTGCAGGCGGTGAAGAAGCTGCACTATTTGCATACAATTTATTTAGAATGTATACAAGATATGCTGAAACTCAACGATGGGGCGTAGAAATCATGAGTTTGAATGAAACAGATCTTGGTGGTTTTAAAGAAGTTGTTTTTATGATCAAAGGTAATGGCGCTTATTCTAAATTAAAATATGAAAGTGGAGTGCATAGAGTACAAAGAGTACCAGATACTGAATCAAGTGGAAGGATTCATACTTCAACAGCTACAGTAGCAGTGCTACCAGAAGTAGATGATGTTGAAATAGAAGTTGCAGATAAAGATGTTAGAATAGACGTATTTAGAGCTTCAGGAAATGGAGGACAGTGCGTTAATACTACAGACTCAGCTGTTAGAATTACTCACTTGCCTACAGGGCTTGTAGTTTCATGTCAAGATGAAAAGTCACAATTAAAAAATAAAGAAAAAGCTATGAAAGTTTTAAAATCAAGATTATATGAACAGGCAGAAAGAGAAAGAGCAGAAGGAATAGCAGAAGATAGAAAGAGCCAAGTTGGAACTGGGGATAGAAGTGAAAGAATTAGAACATATAATTATCCTCAAGGAAGAATTACAGACCACAGAATAGGACTAACTTTATATAAGTTAGATACATTTTTGGGTGGAGATATTGATGAAATGATAAATGCACTTATTACAGCTGACCAAGCTGAAAAGATGAAATTAATGGGAAACACACAAATGTAATAACTATAAAGCAAAGCCTTGCATTATATATGTAGGGCTTTAAAAGTACATTGGAGATTGATTATGGATATATATAAGGCTGTAAAAAAAGAGCGATTACATTTAAAAATTTTCTTAATTACCATGGTTATTATTGCGTTTTTTCTTCCAACAGTTCTAATAATAACCGGATTAACTACTATTTTTTATATTAGTTATGTAATTTTTATAGAATTTTTAATAGTTATAGCTATTATAATTAAGATGAATGCCTATATTGTTGAATATAGGTGCTTAAATAATAGGTTGATTTTCAAGGTCGGTATTTCCATTAAAGAATATTTAATTATATGCGATAAAGTTGTATTGGTACATACAAATAAATCTGACTATGATTTGGAAATAGTTTTAATAACAAATGTTGTTTTTAAAAATAAGGGGTTAAGACCTGTTGATGATGGCTTTTTAAGAAGATATCCACAAATTATCGAAGATTATAATTCTATAAAACAATTAAATTCTCAGAAAGAGTATTATTTTCAAGTAATAAAAAGAGGTGGATTGAAGAAGTATTTATTATTAGATTCAATATACAGGAATTGTGTTAAAGCTATTTACACTGATGAAAGTATACAAAATATAAAAATATCAAGAGGCCAGCTTATAGTTTAATCAGGAATTTTTTAGAAACAATAAGTTTAGAATTAGGGGAAGAAGGTAATATGTTTGAAAACTAAAATTAGTATGATCAAAAATGTTAGTGAGGATGAAGAGAAAATCAGAGAAGCTGCTGAATGTATAAAAAATGGCGGTACTGTAGTTTTTCCTACGGAGACAGTTTATGGGTTGGGTGCAGATGCGCTTAATGAAGAAGCTGTAGAGAAGATATTTAAGGCCAAAGGAAGACCACAAGACAATCCACTTATAATTCATGTTTCGTCGAAGAAACTTGATCTATATGCAAAAGAAATACCGAAAGTAGCTGATGAACTTATAAATAGATTTTGGCCAGGGCCACTCACAATAATTTTGAGTAAGAAAGATATAATACCTAATGTAACAAGTGCTAATTTAAACTCTATCGGAATAAGAATGCCTGATAATGAAGTTGCTAGAAAACTCATTGAATTATCTCAGACAACTATAGCAGCGCCTTCTGCTAATATAAGTGGGAGACCGAGTCCGACAGATTTTCAGAGGTGCATAGAGGATCTGGATGGGAAAGTTGATTATATTCTTGGAGGAGAACAGAGTGACATAGGTGTTGAATCTACTATAGTGGATTGCACAGTAGTACCACCTATAGTTTTACGACCAGGTGGTATTACATTAGAGATGCTTAGAGAAGTTGATCCAAGAATTGAAATAGATAAAGCTATAATGGAAAAACCAAGTGAAAACTTAAAGCCAAAGGCTCCTGGAATGAAGTATAAGCATTATGCACCAAATGCTAAAGTTACAATAATTTCTGGGGAAAGAAAAAAAACTATTGAAAAAATCCGTGAAATGGTACACTATAATATAGAAAAAGGTAAAAAAGTATGTATCCTCACTGTTGAACAAAATGTTGATGAATATACAGAAGGAACTGGTATAGTATTAGGTAGTCTAAGTGATTTATCAACAGTTGCTAGAAGTTTATTTGAAGCATTGAGAAAGTGTGATGACCTAGGAGCGGATTTGGTTTTTGCAGAAGGATATGAAGAAAAAGGTGTAGGGGTAGCTATTATGAATAGATTAAATAAAGCTGCTGGATTTGATATTATAAATGTATAATAATTATGCATGTTGAAAAACCACAAAATAAATTAGGAGATGATTTAATTATGAAAATTGCAATTGGATGCGATCATGGTGGATTTGAACTTAAAAATGAAATCATAAAGTTTTTGGAAAGTGAAAAGTATGAGGTTAAGGATTTTGGCACATATTCAACAGGTTCTTGCGATTATCCGGATATTGCATTACCAGTAGCAGAAGCGGTTGCTGCAAAAGAATATGAGTTTGGTATATTAATATGTGGTACAGGAATAGGAATTGGTATTGCAGCTAATAAGGTACCAGGAATTAGAGCAGCGCTATGTTCAGATACATTTAGTGCTCATGCAACAAGAGAACATAATAATGCTAATATATTAACTATGGGTCAAAGGGTTGTTGGAGCAGGTCTTGCTTTAGATATAGTAAAAACATTTATATCAGCTAAATTTGAAGGAGATAGGCACCAAAAAAGAATAGATAAGATTTCAGATATTGAAAAAAAGTATACACATTAGAAAAAAGCAGCTATGCTGCAATCAAGATCATTTAGGTTAGAAAAAAGTAGCTATGCTGCAACAATATTAATTTACATTATTAGAAAGCTAAATGGGGTATATAAATATAAAGGGCTATAAATACTAAAAGCAAACTTGGAGGAATAATAATGAGCAAAGTTGTAGAAATAAATCATCCACTAATATTACATAAGTTGGCAATCTTAAGAGATGAAAAAACAGGTTCGAAGGATTTTAGAAAATTAGTAGAAGAAATTTCAATGTTAATGGCATATGAAGTCACACGAGATTTAAATACAGAAGAAGTAGAAGTAAAAACACCAGTGGCAGTTACTAAATGTAAAATGCTTGCAGGAAAGAAGATGGCTGTAGTTCCTATTTTAAGAGCTGGTCTCGGAATGGTTGATGGAGTACTTAATTTAATACCAGCAGCTAAGGTTGGACATATTGGATTATATAGAGATGAGAAAACACTTCAACCAGTTGAATATTTTTGTAAAATGCCACAAGATATTGCAGAAAGAGATATTATAGTAGTTGATCCAATGCTTGCTACAGGTGGATCTGCAATAGATGCTTTAACTATGTTAAAAAATAGAGGAGCAAAAAATTTAAAATTAATGTGCTTGGTTGGCGCACCAGAAGGTATAGAAGCTATTAAAAAAGCACATGATGATGTTGATATATACTTAGCATCAATTGATGAAAAATTAAATGAACATGGATATATTGTTCCAGGTCTTGGTGATGCTGGAGATAGATTATTTGGTACTAAGTAATTAGTAATCTATTAGAATTAAAAGCTATCTACATAAGTTTCTGAATGACCCAAGATAATTTTACTGGGGGGAATATAGAAAATGGAGAGACGAGATAAGAAAAATTATTACTTGGATATTGCTGAAACAGTTTTAGAGAGAGGAACCTGTCTAAGGAGAAACTATGGTTCTATAATTGTTAAAAATGATGAAATAATTTCTACTGGATACACAGGAGCACCTAGAGGTAGAAAAAATTGCATGGATTTGAATAGTTGCATAAGAGAAAAGTTGAAAGTTCCAAGAGGTACTCATTATGAGTTGTGTAGGAGTGTACATAGTGAAGCTAATGCAATAATAAGCGCTTCTAGAAGAGATATGATTGGAGCTACATTATATTTAGTAGGACGAGATGCAAAAACAAGAGAATATGTAAGGGATGCAAACTCTTGCTCCATGTGTAAGAGATTGATAATTAATGCTGGAATTTCTAATGTTATTATAAGGGATTCAAAGCAGGAGTATAGAGAAATAAGTGTAGATTCATGGATAGAAGACGATGACTCTCTAAGAATAGTAAAAGACGCAGGATATTAATTTTTTAGAATTTGCATATTTGAATAAATCCAACAAGCATTGCGAGTTGGATTTATTTTTAAAGTATAAACTTTACCAGATAGCTAGTATGCGTAATACGCTTTTTCCTTTAATGAGGAGATAACGGCTGCACGGCGCTGGATAAGTTTCAACTAAGATTCAGATGGAGACTAAACTACGCCTGAATTAAGTTTAACTTGATTTTAAATATACATAAAGACAGTACTTAGAAATAGAATGAGAAAAATCTATAATTGCTTAAATATAGGAGGAAATAATTTGAGTACAAAGAAAATTATTACGATTTTTGGAACTAGACCTGAGGCTATAAAAATGGCACCTTTAGTAAAGGAATTAGAAAGAAGAGAAGAGATTGAATCGAAAGTTTGCGTGACGGCTCAACACAGAGAAATGTTAGATCAAGTTTTAGAGTTATTTGACATAAAACCTGATTTTGATTTAAATATAATGAAGACAAAACAGACTTTAACAGGAATTACAAGTAGAGTTTTAGAAGGGTTAGAGGAAGTTTTTAAAGAAGAAAAGCCAGATATGATATTAGTTCATGGAGATACTACAACTACATTTGCAGGTTCTTTAGCTGCATTCTATCAGCAAATTAAAGTTGGGCATGTTGAAGCTGGTCTAAGGACTTTTAATAAGTATTTTCCTTTTCCAGAGGAAATGAATAGAAAACTTACAGGAAGTCTAGCTGATTTACATTTTGCACCAACTAAAGGTTCGAAGGAAAACTTACTAAGGGAAGGAATAAATGCGAGTGATATATATGTTACAGGAAATACTGTAATCGATGCTATGAAACATACAGTTGAAGATGATTACATCTTTGAAAACGAAGAGCTAAATAATATTGATTTTAGTAAGAAAGTAATAATGATCACTGCTCATAGAAGAGAAAACTGGGGAGAAGGAATCCAAAATATATGTATAGCATTAAACAAAATAGTTGAACAGAATGAAGACGTAGAATTAGTGTACTTAGTTCATTTGAATCCTGTAGTTAAAGATGTAGTTTATGAGAGACTTGGAGGAAAAGAAAGAGTTCACTTGCTGTCACCATTAGATACTAAGGAAACTCATAATTTGATGAATAAATCATTTATGGTTATGACAGATTCAGGGGGATTGCAAGAGGAAGCACCACATTTAGCAAAGCCTGTACTTGTGCTGAGAGACGTTACTGAACGACCAGAAGCTGTAGAGGCAGGTACTGTTAAGCTAGTTGGAACTAATATAGATCAAATAGTATCAGAGGCAAACGAATTACTTAGAAACCCTGATGCTTATTGTAAAATGAGTAAATCTATAAATCCTTATGGAGATGGAATTGCATCTAGAAGAATAGCAGATGCTATATTAAAATATTTTGGTTTGACAACAAGAGAAGTAGAAGAATTTAAAAGATAAAGTTTGTTTAAATTTTAACAATTTATGCTTGATAAAAGAAATAATAAAAGGTATAATTTAGTTATGTTAATAATTTAACGAAAGTTAATAAAATAATCTATAAAATTTTAGGAGGTCAAACATGAGAGATGTAGTTATTGTAAGTGCAGTAAGAACAGCGTTAGGTAGTTTTGGTGGAGCATTAAAGGATGTCTCAGCAGTAGATTTAGGAGCTTTAGTAATTAAAGAAGCCGTAAATAGAGCTGGAGTAAAACCTGAATTAATTGAAGAAGTTATTATGGGTAATGTAATTCAAGCTGGTCTTGGTCAAAATACTGCAAGACAGTCAACAATAAAAGCTGGATTACCACAAGAAGTTTCAGCTATGACTATTAATAAGGTTTGTGGATCAGGTCTTAGAGCAGTTAGTTTAGCAGCTCAAATGATTAAAGCAGGAGATGCTGATGTTGTTGTTGCTGGAGGTATGGAAAATATGTCAGCTGCTCCATATGCATTGGACAAAGCAAGATGGGGACAAAGAATGGGCGATGGTAAATTAGTTGATACAATGATAAAAGACGCATTATGGGATGCTTTTAACAACTATCATATGGGAGTTACAGCTGAAAATATTGCTAAACAATGGGGATTAACTAGAGAAGAACAAGATGCTTTCTCAGCTTCATCTCAACAAAAAGCTGAAGCAGCAATCAAGTCAGGAAGATTTAAAGATGAAATAGTTCCAGTTGTTATTCCTCAAAGAAAGGGAGAACCAAAAGTATTTGATACAGATGAATTCCCAAGATTCGGAACAACAGCAGAAACTTTAGCTAAATTAAAGCCAGCATTTATTAAAGATGGTACTGTTACAGCAGGTAATGCATCAGGTATTAATGATGGAGCAGCAGCTTTTGTTGTTATGAGTGCAGAAAAGGCAGAAGAATTAGGACTTAAACCAATGGCTAAAATACTTTCTTACGGTTCAAAAGGATTAGATCCAGCTATCATGGGTTATGGACCATTCCATGCAACTAAGAAAGCTTTAGAAAAAGCTAACTTAACAGTAGAAGACTTAGATTTAATCGAAGCTAATGAAGCTTTTGCTGCTCAAAGCTTAGCAGTTGCTAAAGACTTAAAATTCGATATGTCAAAAGTTAATGTAAATGGTGGAGCAATTGCTTTAGGTCACCCAGTTGGAGCATCAGGTGCAAGAATATTAGTAACTCTTCTTCATGAAATGGAAAAGAGAGATGCTAAAAAAGGATTAGCTACACTTTGTATAGGTGGCGGAATGGGAACAGCTCTTATCGTTGAAAGAGTTTAATATAAATTAAGATTTAAAAAGGTTACTATGATAATTTTCATGGTAACCTTTTTTTATTAAATATAAGTATAAAATAAAATGAAAAGAAGAAAATAGAAATGCATGTATTAAATTAGATAAGGTCAGTAAAAAAATCAAAATTATTATGTACATTAATCATCTGATAGAAGGGGTGAAAATATTATCAAAATAATTACTATATATAAATCAGTGGAAAAAATGAAAGAGTTTTTAATCATATATTTCATTAAGGTGTTTTATATACTTCATAACATAGTTAATGTGAGGATTTGCTAAATAATAATACATATAAATTTGGTAATTATAGATTAAAAAAAATAAATATTGAATAAGGATTAATTTCTGTATTCAATAATATGAAATGTATAATAGTAAGTATAGCTTTATAAAACCCAAAAATAGTATAAAATTCACCAAATTTTTGAAAATTGATGACAAAATTTGTAATGAAAATGTTAACAAAAATAATATTTTGTAGATAAATGTTACAGAATATTTAGAAAATTGAATCAAACAAGCTTTTAAAAATCATTAAATGAGAAAAATGAAGAAATAACCAATATTAGCTGAGCATTCACGAGCATATGAAATATAAATTCATTATAAAGTAAAAATAAGCTGATTTTACTTTTAAATAGTGTTTTATTAAAGATAAATATAAAGATATAATTACTGATATTGAGGTTAAGGGGGTTATGTATGAATAAAGAAGTGAATAAACTGCTTCTACAAACGATAAAATACGATTTGGGGAGCGGATTATTGATATCTTTAATAATAGTCTTAATTTCCACCTTTATAAATGCAGGAATCTATATGATAGGCATGTGTGTGTCGCTAATAAATTTTCTAGCAAGTGGTTATATCGTTGGGAAATTTTTGGATAAAAATAGAGCATGGATTATAATTCCTACGTATTTTATTAGGATGGCATTCATAATTGCTACAGTATTTCCGTTTTTAGGAAATATAAAATACGTAATATATTATATGATAGGCTTTGTTTCACATTATGTACTACTTATAGTTTTTCGTATTAAAGAAAATAGGAAAGGAAGTGTTTAGAGTGGAGCCCGTGATACCTATATTTTCACCTGAAATTTTTGGCGTTACAGTAGATATTACTGCAGGGATAATAATTGAATGGATTGTTATCGCAATTTTAGGGATAGGTGCTTTTCTATTAACAAAAAACTTGAAGTTAAAACCTGGCAAGGTCCAAGCGGCTTTGGAAAAAGTCTATCAAACAATAAGGGACTTTATGGTTGGTACTATGGGTGAAGAATATGAATCATTTCTGCCTTATATAGGAACATTAATGATCTATTTGCTAATACTAAATCTAGTTGGATTATTAGGATTTAAGCCACCTACAAGTGATTTGAGCATAACAGCATCCTTCGCAATAACCACATTTTTAGTAGTGAATTTAAATGCTATTAAAAAGAATGGAATACTTGGGTTTGGAAAGGGATTGTTACATCCATTTATCCCTATGCTGCCATTAAACATAATAGAAAGAATTATTTTGCCAATGTCTTTGGCGCTAAGACTTTTTGGTAACATGGTTGCGGCAGTAATATTATTAGAATTGGTGTATCATGGATTGAGTTCAATATCAATTTTTGCACAATTTGGTATACCTGTAATATTACACGCATATTTCGATTTATTTGATGGATTAATTCAAATGATAGTATTTACAATGCTAACTATGATTAATATCAAACAAATAGCAGAAGAATAAGTTTAGAAAATTATTAAAAAATTAAAATTAATTAATATCTTAGGAGGAATCATAATGAGTTTAGGAGTTCTAGCAGCTGGTATAGCTGTATTATCTGGTATTGGAGCAGGAGTAGGTATTGGAATTGCAGCTGGTAAGGCAGTTGAAGCAGTAGGAAGACAACCAGAAGCATCAGGAAGAGTAATGACATTTTTCATATTAGGTGCAGCACTTTGTGAAACTACAGCAATATATGGATTAGTAATGGCATTTATGTTAATGAACAGATAATAAATTTGTATGAGTTAATTGCATTGACTCCGAAGGGAGGATATAAGTAAAAATGGAAGTAAATGTATCAACAATTATATTCAATTGGATTAATTTTGGTCTGATAATCTTGATTTTAAAACATTTCTTTTGGGATAAAATCAAAGGAATAATTGAAGAAAGACAAAATCTCGTTAATCAAACGATAAGTAAAGCAGATGAAGATGCTGAAAAAGCTAGAATGTATTTGGTAAAGAATGAACAAATTTTACAATCAGCTAAAGAAGAAGGTAAGAAAATCACTGAAGCTCAAAGAGCAAAAGGTGATAAACTTTACGAGGAAATTGTTCAAAATGCAAAAGTGGAAGCAAATTCAATAAAAGAAAGAGCTAACTTAGAAATTGAAAGAGAAAAAGAAAAAGCAGAATATGAGATTAAAAAACAAGCAGTAGATTTAGCGGTAGAGCTTTCAGTTAAAGCATTAGAGCAGCAAGTAGATGAAGCAACACATAGAAAACTTATTGGCGATTTTATTGCTAAGGTAGGTATGTAAGTATGCAGGAGTATTTAGAGAAAAGATATGCGTTAGCTCTGTATGAAATTGCTGAAAAGAATAATAAAGTGGATGAATATTTACGAGACTTAACAGATATATGTGATATATTTGATGAAAATAAAGAGTTTTATGAAGTAATTAATCATCCTAAAATAAACACAGCAAAAAAGAAACAGTTATTTACTGATTTGTTTAAAGGAAAAATTGATGGAGAATTACTTTCTTTCATGATGATATTGATTGAAAAGGATAGAATTCTTCAGTTAAGAGAAATACTAGGTCAAATGGAAAATATTGATCTAGAAAGAAGAAATACTATAAGAGGTATAGTTAAAACAGTTGTACCACTTTTAGATGAAGAATTAGAACAATTAAAAGCTATCTTTGAAAAAAAGTACGAAAAAAATATTATATTTAATACTAAAATAGACAAAAGTCTTCTAGGCGGAGTTTATGTTAAAGTTGGAAATGATATTATTGATGGAACTATAAAATCAAAGGTAGAAGAAATGAAAGAATTAATGCTTAAGAAAGAATAGAGGTGAATCCATGAATATTAAACCAGAAGAAATAACTTCTATTATAAAGAAGGAAATAGAGAAATACGAAAAAGATATTAAAACAGTAGATTCTGGTACTATAATCCAAATTGGAGATGGTGTTTCAAGAGTTTATGGATTAGATAATTGTATGCAAGGGGAATTGTTAGAATTTCCTAATAATGTATATGGGATGGTTTTAAATCTTGAACAGGATAATGTTGGTTGTGTTCTTTTAGGAGAAGAAAAAGGAATAAAAGAAGGCGATACAGTTAAAGGAACAGGAAGAGTTGTTGAAGTTCCTGTAGGCGAAGCAATGATTGGAAGAGTTGTTAATGCATTAGGAGAACCAATTGATGGTAAGGGTCCTATAAACACAAGCCAAACTAGACCAATCGAAATTCCAGCAGCAGGTATAATTGATAGAAGTTCTGTTAATGAGCCATTACAAACTGGAATTAAAGCTATAGATTCAATGATTCCAATAGGTAGAGGACAAAGAGAACTTATCATTGGAGACAGACAAACAGGTAAAACAGCTATAGCTATAGATACAATATTAAACCAAAAGGGTAAAGACGTTATCTGTATATATGTTGCTATCGGTCAAAAGCAATCTACAGTTGCTCATATATTTAATACATTAACTGAAATGGGTGCTATGGATTATAGTATAGTTGTAAGTGCTACAGCTTCAGAATCAGCTCCACTTCAATACATGGCTCCATATTCTGGATGTACCATAGGAGAATATTTTATGCATCAAGGTAAAGATGTATTAATAATATATGATGATCTTTCAAAACATGCAACTGCATATAGAGCAATGTCATTATTACTTAAGAGACCACCAGGAAGAGAAGCTTACCCAGGAGATGTTTTCTATATACATTCAAGATTACTTGAAAGAGCTGCGAAGCTATCTAAAGAATTAGGTGGTGGATCAATAACAGCACTTCCAATTATAGAAACTCAAGCTGGAGATGTTACTGCGTACATACCAACTAATGTTATATCAATCACTGATGGTCAAATATTCTTAGAATCTGATTTATTTAATGCAGGACAAAGACCAGCAGTAAATGCAGGTATATCAGTATCAAGAGTTGGTGGTAGTGCACAAATTAAAGCTATGAAACAGGTAAGTGGTACTTTAAGATTAGAACTAGCACAATATAGAGAGCTAGAAGCCTTTTCACAATTTGGATCTGACTTAGATGCCGATTCTAGTAGAAGACTTGAAAAAGGTAAGAGATTAGTTGAAGTATTAAAACAAGATCAATATAGTCCACTTGAAGTTGGAAAGCAAATCATAATATTATATGCAGCTGTTAATGATTTCTTATCAGACATTAAAGTTAGCGATATAAAGAGATTCGAAAAAGAATTCTTAGAGTATGTTGATACTCATCATAGAGAAATTGAAAAATCAATTATTACAGGAAAAACTTTAACTGATGAAATAAAATCTATGTTAGAGGAAGCAATAGTTGAGTTTAAAAAGATATTTTTACAAGAAGCATAGCTTAAATTCTTAAGCTATGCCCTTCTTAGGAGGTGGAGATAATGGGCGCAGCTGGACTTCTTGAAATTAAAAAGAGAATTAAATCAGTTGAAAATACAAGAAAAATCACTAATGCAATGGGACTTGTTGCCACTTCTAAGTTAAGAAAAACTAAAAATGAGTTAGCAGTAAACAATAAGTTTATTGATATAACTGAACCTGTCGTAAGAAATCTTGCAACTACAGCTGGTGAAGAAGGAAGCAATGTTTATTTTGAAGGGAATGATAGTCAAAATAAACTATATGTAGTAATAACATCAGATTCAGGATTGTGCGGTGGGTTTAACAGTAGTGTAGTATCTCAATTAGTAAGTGAAATTAAAGATAAAAAGGATACTGCAAAGATTGTTTTAGTTGGAAGCAAAGGTCTTGGTTATTTAAAGAGAATTAAGATAGAACCAGTAGGAGAATATGTTGGGATTGAAGATGTGCCAACAGTAAGCGAAGCAAAAGAAATATTTGATAAAGCTCTTGAAATGTATTTAAATAGTGATGTATCAGAGGTGAATATTGTATACTCTGACTTTATATCATCAGTTAAACAAGAAACAAAGTCAGTTAAGATTTTGCCTATAAGTAAATCTGAAGGAACAACAGGATCATTTCTTATTGAGCCGGATTTAGATATAGTATTAGAAGATGCTCTTAATATTTATCTAAAAGGAAAAATCAGAAGCATTTTATTAAGTTCAAAATGTAGTGAACAAAGTACAAGAATGACAGCTATGGACGGAGCAACAAAAAATGCAGATGATCTATTAGACAAATTAAAGCTTAAATTTAATAGAATTAGGCAAGGTGCGATTACGCAAGAAATATCTGAAATTGTTGGAGGAGCAGCAGCTCAAAATTAGTAAGGAGGTATCTTATGCCTGGAAAGATGGGAAAAGTAGTTCAAGTAATTGGACCGGTAATAGATATAAAGTTTGATTCAGATTCTCTCCCAGATTTATATAATGCCATTGTTATTAAGGCGGGAGATTATGAATTAGTAGCAGAAGTTGAACAACACGTTGGAGACGATATAGTTAGAACAATAGCTATGTCAGCTACAGAAGGATTAAAGAGGGGAATGGATGCTGTTGATACAGGAGCACCTATTTCTGTTCCAGTAGGAGAAGAAGTATTAGGAAGATTATTTAATGTTTTAGGAAAGCCTATTGATAAGTGTGGAGATATTGAAGTAAAACAAGAATATCCAATTCATAGACCAGCACCAAGCTTTAAAGATCAATCAGTTGAGCCTGAAATGTTTGAAACAGGAATCAAGGTAGTAGACTTACTTGCACCATATCAAAGAGGTGGTAAGATAGGTCTATTTGGAGGAGCTGGAGTTGGTAAAACAGTTTTAATCCAAGAATTAATAAACAATATAGCTAAACAACATGGTGGTTTATCAGTATTTACTGGAGTTGGTGAAAGATCAAGAGAAGGTAATGACTTATATCATGAAATGAGAGAGTCAGGAGTTATTGATAAGACAGCATTAGTATTTGGACAAATGAATGAGCCACCAGGTGCCAGAATGAGAGTTGCATTAACAGGTCTTACTATGGCAGAGTACTTTAGAGATAAAGGTCAAGATGTGTTATTATTCATAGATAACATATTCAGATATACTCAAGCAGGTTCAGAGGTTTCAGCATTACTTGGAAGAACACCTTCAGCGGTTGGATATCAGCCAACACTTGCAACTGAAATGGGTGCACTTCAGGAAAGAATTACATCAACAGTTAACGGTTCTATTACGTCAGTTCAAGCTGTATATGTTCCAGCTGATGACTTAACAGACCCAGCTCCAGCAACAACATTTGCGCATTTAGATGCAACAACAGTTTTATCTAGAGGTATTGCGGAACTTGGTATATATCCAGCTGTTGATCCATTAGAATCAACTTCAAGAATCCTTGATCCAAGAATTGTTGGAGAAGAGCACTATAAAGTAGCAGCTGATGTTAAACACGTTCTTGAAAAGTATAAGCAATTACAAGATATCATAGCTATCTTAGGTGTTGACGAATTAGGGGATGAAGATAAGGCTATCGTGGCTAGAGCAAGAAGAATTCAAAGATTCTTATCTCAACCATTTACAGTTGGTGAACAATTTACAGGATTAAAAGGTAAGTATGTTCCAGTAAAAGAAACAGTAAGAGGATTTAAAGAAATTCTTGAAGGTAAATACGATGAGTTACCAGAATCAGCTTTCTTATTTGCAGGAACTATAGATGATGTTATAGAAAAAGCAAAAAAATTAGGATAAAGGGGATGAGCAATTATGGCTAATACCTTTTTACTAAAAATTATAACACCTGGTCGTGAAGTTTATAATGATCAAGTAGAAAAAGTAACTTTAAAAAGTGCAGATGGAGAATTTCAAGTACTTGCAAATCATCAAAGTCTAATATCTACTACGATACCTTGCATCGCGAAATTCAAAGATGCTAAGGGAAATGATGAAGAGTTATTTATTTCTAAGTCACTTGTTCAGGTTAATAATAACGAAATGGTTATAAGTAGTGATGCTGCTGAGTTTGAGGAAGATATTGATGAAGAAAGAGCGGAACGAGCTCTTAGAAGAGCAGAAGATAGACTAAAAAACTCAGAAAACTACAATAGAGGAAGAGCAGAAGCAGCATTCTTTAGGGCAAAGCAAAGATTAGCTCTAAAAAAATCTAATAGATAATATTACTATAAATTAAAGTGTACCATCTTTTATATAGGTAAATACCGTATAAAGATGCTACACTTTATTTTTTATTATTTTTTATTCTAGATATTGACAATCTATCACAAAATTTTAAGAAATTTATATTATATATTATATAGCTGGATAGAAAAGAGAATAAAAGTTAAAGGAGATGGCCATAATTAAGAAGATAAATTAAGGGGGGCTTAATATGAATATAAAAATGAGTATAGTAATTTTTATATTATTATCTTTTTTTAATATAGGCGCTATTTCCAGCGATATAGTCAGCGCTCAAAATTCATTCAATACTTTAGAAATGAAAGTGAAAGATATAAGTGAGTTTCAGGAAAATGGTGTAAAACTTCAGTATAGGACGAAAAATAATATTGCAGATGAAGGGTATAGAATAAAAGAAAGTTTACCCACAAATATGAATTTCTCTTATAAGGATGATGGGAATGATGAGTTTGAAGCGTTTAACAGTGATTTGGATATTAATATAAAAATATGGCGTGAAGATGTATATAGTTATGTTGAAATTATATTAACGAACAAGAATCCTAAATATGGGACAAAGTATTTGAAAAACATACTTAAGAATATTGAAAATTCAAAATTAGAAAATACGCAATATTTTCTTTACTATGAAGGTAAAGAAAAAGGATTAGATAGTGATTATTTTACAAATGGATTAGTCAGTGAATATAACATAAGGAAGGCACAACTTATGAAAATCAGTAATGGATACTCAGCAACAGGTTATTTGAACGATGGAGAAAAAATTAATTTTGCATTAGTTGATTATGATACTGGTTCACATATAATAATTGGTACGCCAATAATATTTACAACATATTAAGACATATTGAAAAAGCTTTTCAATATAACCTTTATTTTGCTTTGGGTATAATATAGATTTGTTTATTAGCGAAATCTTATTGGATTTTTCTAAAGCAGAGTATATGTAATATTTTGGACAGTTATTTTTCATATGCTTAACAATTCATTATGGAGGATAATATGGAGAAAATAGTGGTTAAAGGTGTAAAAGAACTGAGAGGGGAAGTTAATATAAGTTGTGCAAAAAATTCAATTTTACCAATAATTGCGGCAACTATATTGTGCCCAGAGCCTATAATTATTGATAATGCACCTAAGTTAGAAGATGTTGAGGTTATTTGTAAATTATTAAGCGAACTAAACTGTGACGTTAATATTTCAAACGTAAATGATAGATTGACGATAAATACAAAAAATATAGTAGAAATGGATGCTAATGAAGAACTTATGAGAAAAATGAGAGCATCATTTTTAATTATGGGACCTATGCTTGCTAGATTTGGATATTGTAAATTATCATTACCAGGCGGATGTAACATAGGAAGCAGACCAATTGATTTGCATCTTAAAGGATTTAAATTACTTGGAGCAGATGTTGTAATAGGTCATGGGTTTGTAGAGGTGATAGCAAAGAAAATGGTGGGTAACAGGATTTACCTTGATTTTCCATCTGTTGGCGCAACTGAAAATATTATGATGGCATCGGTCTTTGCTGAAGGAACAACTATAATAGAGAATGCAGCGGAAGAACCAGAGATCTGGGATTTAGCACAATTCTTAAATAAGATGGGGGCTAAAATAGAAGGAGCAGGATTTGGAAAGATAACTATAACTGGTGTTAAAAATCTAAAAGGAATTAGTTATACACCTATATATGATAGAATAGAAGCAGGAACATTCATGATAGCAGCAGCTATTACAAATAGTAAAATAAAAATAAATGGAGTAAATGAAGAGCATTTAAGACCTGTAATAGAAAAATTAAGAGAATGTGGTATAGGATTCAGCAATTACAAAGATCATTCCATTGTAGTAGATGGAAGGGGAAGTAAGAAGCCATTGGATATCAAAACACTTCCTTATCCAGGATTTCCAACAGATATGCAAGCTCAAATGATGAGTTTATTATCTATTGTTGAGGGAGTTAGTGTTATTACAGAAACAGTTTTCGAAAATAGATTTATGCATGTTGCTGAATTGCAGAGGATGGGAGCTAACATCAAGATTGATGGAAGAACTGCTATAATTGAAGGCAGGCCAAAACTTACAGGTTGTGAAGTTAAAGCAACTGATTTAAGGGCTGGGGCAGCGATGGTACTAAGTGGATTAGTAGCAGATGGTGAAACAGTGGTAAATGATGTTTATCATATTGATAGAGGATATGTAAGTATTGAAGAAAAGTTTAGGAGTTTAGGAGCAGAAATATATAGAATAAATATATAGATTAAGATATGAATTATGTATATGCATAATTAGGGTTCGTAGTTATGAACAAGGTATAAAAATTTTTCGTGTAAATTTTATAGAAGAATTTACATGAAATTTAATTACCTATCCCTAATTATGCTTTTTTTATTCTTTAGGAATTTATATTCCAGTAAAATCTGCGGGTGAGTTATAGGAAAGATCAATTAAGAAAGTTATGGTTTATCTAAATTTGAGTAGTTTAAAGTTAACATAATTATTAGGCTAAGACAATATACTTTAGAGTGCAGGCTTTAGGAGGTAGAATATGAAGATAATTAATGCGAGGACTACAAGTATAAAGATTAGCAATAATGTGAAAATAATTGCAGCTATGACTTTGATCATTTTTACTATATTAATAGCATTACCAATAGCTTTCTTAGAAAATGGCAAAGGGAAGATTGATTCGTTTAACTTGAGAGACAAAGATATAATGAAGAGTTCAAAAATAACATTTCCCTCTAATGGTAAAGTTAAGCTATATCATAGGTCAGAAGATAGAGTTGAGGAAATAGATTTGGAAGAGTATGTAATGGGAGTAGTTGCGAGTGAAGTACCAGCTAATTTTGAGGAAGAAGCTTTGAAGGCTCAAGCTGTTGCAGCAAGAACATTTTATATGAGTAAAAGAAATAACCCTAATAAAGAAGAAAAAGAGAAAGGAGCTGAAATTTGTGATACAACCCACTGCCAAGTATACATGAGTAAGGATGAGAGAATCTCTAAATGGAGTAAAAGTGAAGCTGAAAGTAATTGGGAGAAGATACAAAAAGCAGTTCTGGATACAAAAGGGCAAGTTCTTACCTATGATGGTTCAGTGTTGGAATACCCTCAATTTTTTGCAACTAGCTCTGGAAAAACAGAAGATGCAAAAGATGTATTTTCTATGGATGTACCATATTTAAAATCAGAGGATAGTAAGGGTGAAGAAATTGCACCTAAATATAAGACAAGCACACAAATTCCTATAAACGATTTTATAGATAAAATTAATTCTAGATATAAAGGTGTTAATGCTAATAAAAGTAATTTATCATCATTAATTAAGATATTAAGCTTTACAGAAGCTGGAAGTGTAAAAGAAATAAAAATAGGGAATGAGACTGTTAAAGGAACTGAATTTAGGACATTGTTCAATTTGAATTCGACCAATTTCACATTAGACTTTCAACAAGATTCTGTAAAAGTCAACTGTAAGGGTTATGGCCACGGTGTAGGGATGAGCCAATGGGGAGCTAATGCGATGGCAAAGAGTGGATCGAAGTATGATGAAATTCTTAAACATTACTATAGCGGAGTCGAAATTCAAGAAATAAATTACAACTAAGGAGAGAGTATTTACGTTAACTTAGACATAGGTTTGGCATACCTTTATATAAATAATTGAATAAATGTAAAGAGGATACTTGTTTATTTTTTTATAGCAAGTATCTTTTTCTATTTTTGTCTATTAAATTAGCATGGATTATATACTCCAATTAATTGAATTTTTGTATATCTATGTTTAAAAAAAGTGGAGATGGACATAATTTAGAACATCACTACTTAAAACAGAAATTATAAAGTAGAACTTCTTAAATTAGGGTCTAAATCCCTGATGGATATATCTATTGTTTAATAATTAAATTATATGTACTTTTTAACACTAGATATACACTTGTAAAAATAATTTTAAAATGCCTTTAAATGTAAATAATGCATGATAAAAAAGCAAATTTATGTATTATTTTTCATAAAAAGGGAACTATAACAATTGGAGGTGTTCATATTGGACAAAAATTTAAAAGAAAAACTTAAAAACTTATTTAGGAAGGAGGGATTTTATATCGCCTTATTCCTATGTCTCTGTATTGTAGTAACTGTTGGAACTATCTCTTATAAAATGCTCAACAGCAAAAACCAAGTTAATAAAACAGAAGACGTAAATAAAGATCTAACAATGAATTCTGGAAATGAAGGAAATTCTAATAATTCAGTTCAAAATGCTGAAAGAGTAGAGAATGTTCAAAATAATAGTAATAAAGATAATGCAGATAAAACAAAAACAGAAAAGGCTGCATCAGTATCTACAAATAATACAGTAACATTTGTAAATCCTATAGATGGAGTAGAAAGTAGAAAATATACCTATCCTGCACCAGTTAAGATGGAAGAAGGAGTTTTCAGAACTATTAGAGGTATAAATCTACAATCAACAGTAGGATCAGAAGTAAAGGCAGCAGCAGATGGTGTAGTGGAAGTTGCAGAAAATACTGGTGTTGAAGAAGGTGTTGTAGTAGAAATTAAACATGCTAATGGCCTAAAGACAAGATATGGAAATCTTGATGCAAACTTATCAGTAAAAAAAGGAGATAAGGTTAAAGCAAATCAAGTTATTGCAAAAGTAGGAGATAGCGCAAAGGTATTTAGTAAAGATGTATTTGGCGAATTTTTAAATTTACAAGTAATTGATGCTAATGGAGAACAAGTTAATCCAGAAAAATATTTTAATTTAAAATCTAAATAAAATTTTATGAAAATATATATTAGTCATTTGTTTTTCATTGAAATAAATGACTAATAAATCAAAAAATAAATGACAATAAAATGATAAAATCAAGGAAGTGGTATTTTGAAAGACTATATTGAAGAAAGAGTTTTAGATGTTGCAAGATATATCATAGATTCAAAAGCTACAATAAGAAAAACAGCTAAGGTTTTTGGTGTTAGCAAGAGTACAATCCATAAAGATATGACAGAGAGATTGTTAAAAATTAACCCAGAAATTGCTCAAGAAACTCATTCTATTTTGGAATTAAATAAGGCTGAACGACATATTAGAGGTGGAAAAGCTACACAAATGAAGTATAAAATTATTGAATCTTAGTAGGATTAAGTCTATAATATATTATTAGTAGAATTATGTAAATATAGGTATTAATATGTATTATAGGAGTGAATAAAAAATGTGCTTTTGGAGAACGGGGATAGACCTCGCAATTGACTTAGGAACGGCAACTGTACTAGTTTACGTAAAAGGTAAAGGGGTAATATTAAAAGAGCCCTCTGTTGTAGCTATAAATAAAAATAATAATAAATTGTTGGCTATAGGGGAAGAAGCAAGAAAAATGATAGGTAGAACCCCAGGAAATATTGTTGCAGTAAGACCATTAAGAGATGGAGTGATTTCTGATTACGATATAACACAAAAAATGCTAAAGGAATTTATAAAAAAAGCGTGCGGAAAAAGAAGTATAAGTGCACCTAAAGTAATTGTTTGTGTACCATCTCAAGCTACAGAAGTAGAAAAGAGAGCTGTTATTGATGCAGCTATGAATTCAGGAGCAAAAACAGTCCATTTAATTGAGGAACCACTAGCAGCAGCCATTGGAGCAGGATTAGATATTACCAAGCCGAATGGATGTATGGTAGTGGATATTGGCGGAGGTACTTGTGATATCGCTGTTATTTCATTAGGTGGAGTGGTAGAAAGAGAGTCAATAAAAGTAGCAGGAGACAAGTTCGATGAAGCCATAATAAAATATGTACGTAATGAATATAAATTAATGATAGGTGAGAAAACAGCTGAAGATTTAAAAATAAATATTGGATCAGCATTTAAAAACTCTAGAAATCTAACTTGTATGATGAAAGGTAGAAACCTCATTACAGGATTACCAGATGAAATAGAAATTACAACAGAAGAAATCCGAAATGCAATAAAAGAACCTGTGGAAATAATAGTTGATACTGTAAAAAAGGTATTAGAAAGAACACCGCCTGAATTAGCCTCGGATATAATCGAAAGAGGAATATTAATGACCGGTGGGGGAGCTTTAATACATGGGTTAGATAAACTTATAGAGTTTAAGACTGGCGTAGTAGCAACTATAGCTGAGAATTCAGTTGAATGTGTTGCAAATGGTACAGGTAAAGTGCTTAATTATATAGACAAATTAGATAGTCAAGTTAATTCTCAGCAAATAGTTCTTATAGAATAGCTTTATAAATAGCAGTCATTAGTAATTTTACTACTGACTGCTATTTATTTGGTTGACTATAAAATGCTTAAATTTTAGGATATTTTCCGTGACTTAAACTATAGGCATCAATAAATATTTTAGATATAATTTTAGCCATATCCATAATGAATGAGAGTCTTATGCTCCGTGAAAAAAAGAATTCAGCATTATCACTAGAGTCTACAATGCCTATAACTGATGCAATTCCTACCTCAGGAAGTTCTTTTCCGACTCCTTTACCAGGATGTATGGCATAGTCCCTTATACGAATTTCACCAATATCATCTTCGTCACCTAAGCAGGCATCAACACCAATTATTGATGCATTAGGGTGATTACTATATATTTCATTTAAACGTTCATCTATGTTCAAAGCATGAATTGGAGAAGATAAAGTTCCATAAACAGGTAAAGGGAAAAAGTTTTCTGTGAGTATAGATCCAACTAGAGGACCTAAGCAATCCCCAATACATTTGTCAGTACCAATACAAACTATTATGGTGTCTTTTGATATAAATTTTTTAACTTCTAAAGCTAAATCATAATAAAATTTAGGATCAAGTTTAATATCTGGCTTGCTCAAGGGACATATACCTCCTTTATAAAATATATATATGAGTAATTAACAGAAGATAGTATAAAAAAATATTTTTTGGAAATTAATAGTAAATGAGGAGGTGCCTATGAAAAAATTTTTAATATATTTAGTTTTAGTTCCTACAATAATAATAAATATGTATTTTCTGTTATATTGGCAACCGCAAGATGAAAATTCTGCAAAAGAAGTTGTTGTACAAGAAAATGTTTCATATTCGAAGCCATTATATAAAATGAATAAGGAAAAGGCGTTAAGTCAATTATCTACAGATAATAAAAAGGAACTTGAAAAGATAATAAAAAAATTATCTGCATTTGATATAGGTAAAATAAAAGAATATTATGAGGATACTAATGATAATGAAAGCCTAATAGAAATATTTAGTCTCTTAAAAAAGAGATTAACAACAGAAGATTATAAGAAAATTCAAGAAATATCATCTTCCTTTTTAGATATACAAGAGATTAACAAAAGAATAAAAAATAATTAAGATTACTATATTAAATGAGAGTATATTGTAGAAAATGAGAGCAATATGAATTTAAATTACATATATGGGTGTATATTGGAGTTGAAATAAAATCGCTTTACCGATATACTAATCATTGTTGACCGACAAATGAGGCAACAAGATATAAAAAATAAATACGGAGGAATTCCCGAGAGGCCAAAGGGGGCAGACTGTAAATCTGTTACGTTTCGTTTCGATGGTTCGAATCCATCTTCCTCCACCAATTTATAATGGGCGCATAGCTCAGCTGGGAGAGCACCTGCCTTACAAGCAGGGGGTCACAGGTTCGAGCCCTGTTGTGCCCACCATTATAAAAATGCTAAATCTAATTAATATATGCTGGCATGGCTCAACGGTAGAGCAGCTGACTTGTAATCAGCAGGTTGTAGGTTCGATTCCTATTGCCAGCTCCAATAAAATAATACGGAGGAATTCCCGAGAGGCCAAAGGGGGCAGACTGTAAATCTGTTACGTTTCGTTTCGATGGTTCGAATCCATCTTCCTCCACCAATTTATAATGGGCGCATAGCTCAGCTGGGAGAGCACCTGCCTTACAAGCAGGGGGTCACAGGTTCGAGCCCTGTTGTGCCCACCATTATAAAAATGCTAAATCTAATTAATATATGCTGGCATGGCTCAACGGTAGAGCAGCTGACTTGTAATCAGCAGGTTGTAGGTTCGATTCCTATTGCCAGCTCCAATAAAATAATGCGGAGGAATTCCCGAGAGGCCAAAGGGGGCAGACTGTAAATCTGTTACGTTTCGTTTCGATGGTTCGAATCCATCTTCCTCCACCAATAAAGAATAAACTTAAGTTTATTCTTTTTTATTTTTTATTTAAAATGAAAAATAAATGATGGAAAAAGTAGATTCATAATGTTGACTAATTGTACCGCATATGATAAAATACTTTTGAAAATTGAATTATGTTACTCTTATCAAGAGAGGTGGAGGGAAAGGGCCCTGTGAAACCCGGCAACCTGTATTATATAAGGTGCCAATTCCTGTAGAGTTTCTACAAGATAAGAAAATGATTGCTAAATTGCGCTCTTCTTATCGAAGAGCTTTTTTATTTTTTTAAGTTTGCGCATGCTTAAATTATAAAAGAAACAATTAATAAAATAGTTTAACTATTATTTATTGTATTTAAATAAGGTAAAGCTTTTATAAACGAGTACTATTCTATAAAACTATGTATAGTTTTTAATAAAATAATTTTATTCGTGAAGATAATTATAATATTTAAATCTAAGGAGAGAAAAGATATGAGAAGATTATTTACTTCAGAATCAGTTACAGAGGGACATCCTGATAAAATGTGTGACCAAATTTCAGATGCTATACTAGACGCTATTCTATCTAAAGATCCAATGGCTAGAGTTGCTTGTGAAACTTGCACAACAACAGGTATGGTTATGGTAATGGGAGAGATAACAACAAATTGTTATGTTGACATTCCTAAGGTAGTTAGAGAAACAGTAAGAGAAATTGGATATGATAGAGCAAAATTTGGATTTGACTGTGATACATGTTCAGTTCTTACATCGATAGATGAACAATCTGCAGATATAGCTATGGGTGTAGATGAAGCATTTGAGTCAAAAAAAGGTGAAAAAGATGAAGTAGAAGCAGTTGGTGCTGGAGACCAAGGAATGATGTTTGGTTTTGCAACTAATGAAACTGAAGATTTTATGCCGCTTCCAGTATATATGGCTCATAAATTATCAAGAAGACTTACAGAGGTAAGAAAGAATGGTACATTAAGTTACTTAAGACCAGATGGTAAAACTCAAGTAACAGTTGAATATGAAGATAATGTGCCAAAGAGAATTGATACTATAGTTATATCAACACAACATGATGAGAAAGTTACTTTAGAGCAAATTCAGGAAGATCTTAAGAAGTTTGTTATAGATGCTGTTGTACCAGCAGAATTATTGGACAGTGAGACAAGATATTTCATAAATCCAACTGGAAGATTCGTTGTTGGAGGACCTCAAGGGGATTCAGGATTAACAGGAAGAAAGATAATAGTTGATACTTATGGTGGATATGGCAGACACGGTGGTGGAGCTTTCTCAGGTAAAGATCCAACTAAAGTTGATAGATCAGCTGCATATGCTGCAAGATGGGTTGCTAAGAATTTAGTTGCAGCTGGTGTTGCAGATAAGCTAGAAATTCAATTAGCATATGCAATTGGTGTTGCAAAGCCAGTTTCAATTGAAGTTGAAACATTTGGAACAGGAAAAGTAGATGAAGATAAGATTGTTGAAGTAGTAGAGAAAGTATTTGATTTAAGACCAGGAGCTATAATTAGAGATCTTGACTTAAGAAGACCTATCTATAAGCAAACTGCTGCATATGGACATTTTGGAAGAAATGATCTTAACTTACCATGGGAACAATTAAATAAAGTAGATGAAATAAGAAAAAATCTATAAGATAATTCTTAAGTGAATTTTTATTATCAAGATTTGTATATATAATAAAAGTTTTTGTAGAATGGTAAAAAGTCGTCTTAAATATAGACGGCTTTTTATTATGGAGAAATTTATAATTATATATAGGCAAGTATAGGAAAAGATTATGAGCTATAAATGATTAGTTTTAAATTGCTATAAATATTTATGATATAATTATAAGAAAAAATTAAAGTTAAATCTGACGCTAAATTTTAATTTTAGAAAGTTTAAGGTAAATATATAAAGATTTGGAGAGATTCTATATGGAAGTTCTAAATGGATTTGTTGAGAATATTGTTTTTAAAAGTGAAGATACTGGTTATGTCGTTTGTAGGATTAGAAACGAAAAGACATTAATTAGTGCTGTAGGCACAGTGCCTTTCTTAAAAGAGGGGCAAAATGTAAAGTTAACAGGATACTGGACAGTACACAAACAATTTGGTAATCAATTTAATATTCAGGATTATGAAGAACTTCTTCCAAATTCATTAGATGGCATAGAAAAATATTTAAGTGCAGGAATAATACATGGAATTGGACCAGTTACAGCTAAGAAAATAATAGAGAGATTTGGTGAAGAAACTTTAGACATAATGGAAAACCATATTGAGAGACTTATGGAGATAGAGGGTATAGGGGAAAAGAAATTTCAAATAATATATGAATCCTATATAGAGCAACAAGGTTTAAAAGATATAATCTTATATTTTCATAAACACGGGGTCACTAACAATCAGTGCGTAAAAATATATAAGAAATTTGGTCCAAATGCGAGGCAGATAGTATCTAATAATCCATATATATTATGCGATGAAATATCAGGAATTGGGTTTAAAACAGCTGATAGAATTGCTATGAGCATTGGCATTGAAAAGAATTCGGATTTTAGAATTCAAAGTGGAATTAAATATGTTATGAATCAATTTTGTTCTGCAGGAAACACATTTATGCCTAAAAATAATATAATAGAAGAATGCGAAAATAATTTATTAATATCCAAGGAACTAATTGAAAAAAATATATATGATATGGCTGCGCAGCAAAAAATTATTGTTGAAAACATAAATGGTATTGAAGTGGGATTTTTGCTTCAATATTATTATTGCGAACTAGGTGTTACTAGTAAAATAATAACCTTAGGATTACAGCAAATACAAACTATAAATTCGGATGTTGATTTTGAAATTAATGTTTTCGAAAAAGAACAAAATATAAAATTTGCAGAATCACAAAGAGAAGCAATTATTGGCGCATTTAATAATGGTATAGAAATAATTACTGGTGGGCCAGGAACAGGGAAGACTACAATTATAAAGGCAATAATACATATATATGAGAACAATGGAATGAAAGTAATACTTGGGGCACCAACAGGAAGAGCAGCAAAGAGGATGACTGAATCAACGGGGAGAGAAGCTAAAACAATACATAGACTATTAGAAATGGGAATTTCTGAGGATGATGAATCAGTATTTGAAAAAGGGGAATCATCGCCTCTAGATTGTGATGTAATAATAATTGATGAGGCTTCTATGATTGACATTATTTTAATGCAGAATCTACTAAAAGCAATTAATTTAGGAACTAGGTTGATAATTGTGGGAGATGTTGATCAATTACCTTCTGTTGGACCAGGAAATGTGCTAAAAGATCTTATAGAAAGCGATTATATAAAGGTAGTAAGATTAAAAGAGATATTTAGACAAGGATCAGAAAGTTTAATTGTAGTAAATGCTCATAGAATAAATGAGGGACAGATGCCTTTACTAAATCAAAAAGATAGAGATTTTTTCTTTATTAGCGAAGATAATCAAGAAAGAATTGCAAATACTATAATGGATCTAATAAATAGAAGACTCCCTAAGTTTAATAAGTCTTGGAATAAACTGAAGGATATGCAGGTTTTAACTCCTATGAGAAAAGGTGTGCTTGGAGTCACAAATTTAAATATGAAGCTTCAAGAAATGTTTAATGCGGCATCAAAAGATAAAAAAGAAAAGACTTCTCGAGATATAATTTTCAGAGAAGGTGATAAGGTAATGCAAACAAAAAACAATTATACATTAAAGTGGATTAGGGTTAGTGGTTATGGCGAAAATGAAGGAGTGGGAGTTTTTAATGGTGATTTGGGATTCATAGAAAGCATAGATGAAGAAAGGAAAACACTTACAATCATATTTGATGAAGAAAGAAAAGTTATATATGATTTTAATTTTTTAGATGAGTTGGATTTGGCTTATGCTACTACAATACATAAAAGCCAAGGAAGTGAATTTAAGGTTGTAATAATTCCGGTATTTATGGGATCGCCATTTCTTATGAATCGTAATTTGCTTTATACGGGTATTACGAGGGCAAAACAATTAGTAGTAGTTGTTGGGTTTCAAAAAGCATTAATGTATATGATTAACAATACAAATAGTATAGAAAGATACTCATCTTTGAAATATAGAATAAGAGAGATAATAACCAAAGATGAATTCGAAGAATAAGAGAAAGGAGATAGGTGTATGAGGAATTTATGTAAAGTAACTTTAGAAGATTTAAAGTATGCATTTGATAAGATAGATTATTGGTATAAGAAAAATATTAAATTTTTAACAGTAATAACAGTTCCATTTAATACATCGTGTGTTTTTTCAAAGATAATAAGTAAAGTTTCACAAAATAATGGGAAGGTCTTATATGTATGGGGAAAAGAAGGTGAAAATAAGGAATTAGTAAATATAACAAGAGAAATGTATTCTGATATAACTCATTCATATATTGTAAAAGAAATTTCAAATACTAAACTTACTTTTGCACACTATAATAACCTGGCAAAGATCAAGCAGAACTATGATTTAGTTATTTTTGATGATATAACATATTTTTCTAATCTAAGCAATGTAAATATAAGAGAGATGTTAGAGATGTGTTCAAATATAGGAGAAAGAGTTTTGTTATATAGCATAGAAAAGACGGCTTTAGTAGGAGAAAAATTCGAACTTGCAGCATATAATTATAAAAAACCATTTGTAGAGCCTAGGGTTCTAACTACACGAATAGATTTGAATTCGGATATTCCATTTTCTCTATATGACTACCTTAAATGGTTTAGGGAAAATAGCCATAAGGTGGCTATTTATGTACCTAACAAAGAGAAGCTTGATATAGTATATGATTATTTTTGTAATAAACTAAAACTTTCAAATGTAAAAGTAATAAAAGTTTCAGGAAATGATGATATAAAAAAGAGTGAAAAAGTATCAAAATATAAGGATAAGGCAATATTTATAATAACTAATAAAATAGAGGAGTTACTTGAATATTGCTATATGGATGATGCAGTAGTACTTTTTGCCGATAATGAAAGATATACGTATAAAAAGCTTTTGTATATATGTGGCCAAATAAGAAATGTAAATCTAAAATTACCAGAGGTTCTTTTGGTATCAAACGACATATCAGAAGATATTGAGAAGGCGAAGAATATGGCAAGAGATTTCAATAAAAAAGTATGGGAAAAGCGTTTAATAGAATTATAAAAAGTATATTAGAAGGATTAATTGAAGTAATATATCCAAGAGAAAGTTATTGCATTATATGTAAAGAAGATAACTGCTTTGGTATATGTGAGCACTGTAGGAAAAGTATAAAAACAATAGCAGATTCATATCAAGATGAAATAATAAGTTATGGGTATTATGGAGGCGTATTAAAAGATTTAATACTTAAATTTAAATATAAAAGCAATTTTACAGCAGGAGATATATTAGCAGAATTTTTAGAAGAATATATTATAAGAAACTTGAAATATCAGGAGTATGTAATAACTTATATACCACTATCAAAAAAATCTAAAAAGATTAGGGGATTTAATCAGTGTGAGTATATAGCGAAGAAAATAGCTAAGGATTTATCAATTGAAGTTCTAGAAATTTTGATAAAGGATAAGGAAACAAAAGAACAGAAAAGATTAAAGAAGGACGAAAGATATGAGAATATAAAGGATGCTTTCAAAATAAAAAAAGGATTAGAAATTAGGAAATATAATATTATATTGGTAGATGATGTAACAACTACAGGTGCAACTCTTAAAGAAGCTTATAAATTATTAAGAAAATATCAAGTAAAAGACATAAAACTCTTGACCTTAGCTAAAAGTCATATATAATATTAATGTAAAGCTAGGTTTGTGGTTGAAAGTCGAAGCTAGTCGCAGGCAAAACGATCCACGTAATTTAGACAAAATGTCTAAGGAGCATGGTGCGGTATAGAAGTAAGTCCTGCCAGATTGTATTCTGAGAGGGTTAGTAGTGAGGGATTAAATTCTATTAGCAAAAGCTCCAGCAGGCGAGTGTGGGGTCAAAAACCAGGTCAACTAGCTTTACCTCTATTTATTTTAAAATTATCATTAATAGGAAATGTGAGGAATCTAATCTAAAGTTTGCGATTAGATTTATTTTTTGTCTTTAGTTTTCAGAATTTACTGATAATTATCTTGTTAAGTTAATAAAAAAGTGATAGAATATTAATAACTTAAAGATATTAAGTTTAAAAACTTTTTCATATGAGAGGGGCTGGAATTTATGAAAGTCACAGTTATAGCAAAAAATATGGAACTAACAGATGCGCTAAAAGAAATAGTGCAAAAAAAGATAAGCAAATTGGAAAAGTATTTTGAAATGAATGTAGAAGCTAAGGCTACACTAAGTGTTCAAAAAAATAGACATAAAATAGAAGTTATGATCCCTTTTAATGGAGTAGTATTAAGAGGCGAAGAATCAACTTCCGATATGTATAAATCTCTTGACTTAGTGGAAGATAAATTAGAAAGACAAATTAGAAAACAAAAAACTAGATTATCTAGAAAACATAGTGGGTCATTGAGATTTGGAGAAATAAATAATATAGATATTAAGCCATCAGAAGAGGAAGAAGGTAAATTGGTTAAGGTAAAGAAATTTGGGGTAAAACCAATGAATTCTGAAGAGGCAATTCTTCAAATGGATTTATTAGGACATAATTTCTTTGTATATCAAGATGCAGATAGTAGTAAAGTAAATGTAATTTATAAGAGAAAAGATGGGGATTATGGTTTGTTAGAACCAGAATTCATATAACATATAAGAGATTTTAATAATGGCTGTCCAATGTGCTTATTTAATTTGCATCATTGGACAGTTATTTTTCATATCAAATGATTGAATAGATGATGACAATATTTTTACATAAAATTTTCAATTAATATTAATAATTTGTGATTAAAATATTAAAAAAAAGTTAAAATTGGGTGCTTTATATAGGATTTAATACAAAAATCATGAGTTTTATTGAAAATAAGATAAGTAAAATGTTATAATTATAAAATACGTGATTTATAAAATAAATTACAGATTATGAATTATGGATAGTTAAAATATATTGGAAATTAACGTGAAATATATAATTTCGAAAGGATGACATTATGGGACTATTAAATGCCGTATTTGGAACATATAGTGAAAGAGAAGTTAAAAGGCTCAAACCTACTATACAAAAAATAAATGATCTAGATGAAGAGCTGCAAAAGCTTTCTGATGAGGAGTTAAAGGCAAAAACTCCAGCGTTTAAAGAAAGATTAGCAAATGGTGAAACATTAGATGATATTTTGCCAGAAGCATTCGCAGTTGTAAGAGAAGCTTCAAAAAGAGTTTTAGGAATGAAGCACTATGATGAACAACTTATGGGTGGTATGATACTTCACCAAGGTAGAATATCAGAAATGAAAACAGGTGAAGGTAAAACTCTAGTTGCTACTTTACCAGCGTACTTAAATGGGTTAAGTGGAAATGGTGTTCACATAGTAACAGTTAACGACTATCTTGCAAAAAGAGATGCTGAGCAGATGGGTGAGTTATATGGTTTCTTAGGATTGACTACAGGTGTTATTGTACATGAATTAAATAATGATCAAAGAAGAGAATCATATGCATCAGATATCACTTATGGAACTAATAATGAATTTGGATTTGACTACTTAAGAGATAACATGGTTATTTACAAAGAGGAAAGAGTTCAAAGACCATTAAATTTTGCTATAGTCGATGAAGTTGACTCAATATTAATAGATGAAGCTAGAACTCCGCTTATAATTTCAGGTCAAGGTGAAAAATCTACTGAATTTTATAAAGTTGCAGACTATTTTGCAAAGAAGTTAGTTGCAGAGAAAGATTTTACTAGAGATGAAAAAGCAAATGCAGTAATGTTAACTGATGAAGGTGTTAGAAAAGCAGAAGTAACCTTTAAAGTAGCCAATTATGCAGATGCTGAAAATATTGAATTACAACACTATGTAACTCAAGCGTTAAAAGCAAACTTTGCTATGAGAAGAGACAAAGATTACATGGTTAAAGATGGCGAAGTAATAATTGTTGATGAATTTACAGGAAGACTTATGGAGGGAAGAAGGTATTCAGATGGTCTTCATCAAGCGATAGAAGCTAAAGAAGGAGTTAAAATCGCTAGAGAATCAAAAACTTTGGCTACTATAACATTCCAAAACTATTTTAGAATGTATAAAAAGTTATCAGGTATGACTGGTACTGCATTAACAGAAGAAAATGAATTTAGAGAAATTTACGGGCTAGATGTTATTGTTATACCAACACATAGACCAATAGCAAGAAAAGATAATCCAGACTTAGTATTTAGCACAGAGCTTGGAAAAATAAAGGCAGTTGCTTCAGAGGTTGAAAAAGCTCATGCTAAAGGGCAACCAGTGTTAGTTGGTACAGTAAGTATTGAAAAGTCAGAACTTGTATCAAGTATGCTTAAGAAAAAAGGAGTACCACATCAAGTATTAAATGCTAAATTCCATGAACAAGAAGCTGAAATAATAAGTCATGCTGGTGAAAAGGGCATGGTTACTATAGCTACTAATATGGCAGGTAGAGGTACTGATATCAAGCTTGGCGAAGGTGTAGTTGAACTTGGTGGTCTTAAAATAATAGGTACTGAAAGACATGAATCAAGAAGAATAGATAACCAGTTAAGAGGACGTTCAGGAAGACAAGGAGATCCAGGTGAATCAACATTCTTTATTTCCTTAGAAGATGATCTAATGAGAATATTCGGATCAGAGAAGATTCAAGGTGTTGTTGAAAAATTAGGACTTCAAGAAGAAGAAGCAATTGAAAGTAAAATGGTTTCAAAAGCTATTGAGAATGCTCAAAAGAAGGTTGAAGGTAATAACTTTGATATTAGAAAACAATTATTGGGTTATGACGATGTAATGAATATCCAAAGAGAAGTTATCTACAAACAAAGATCAGAAGTTCTTGAAGGCGAAGATGTAAAAGAAGAAATATTATCAATGACAAAGGATATTATTGCTGAAGCTGTTAATACTTATGTTACAGGTGAATCAGAAGATTATAGAGAAGAATTCTTGCATCTAATGGTTGCTTTACAAGATATATGTATAGCTCCAGGTACAGTTAATTTACCTAGTCTTGAAAATCTGTCAAATGAGGAAATAATCGAAAGCTTATTTGAATCAGCACGTAAGTTCTATGAACAAAAGGAAGAAGAGTTTGGTGCAGAAAGATTAAGAGAAGTTGAAAGAGTTGTTCTTTTAAGAGCTGTTGATACTAAATGGATGAATCATATAGATAATATGGATCATTTAAAACAAGGTATAGGGCTTCAATCATTCAAACAAATTGATCCAGTTCAAGCGTACCAAATGGAAGGTAGCGAAATGTTTAATGATATGATTAAAGCAATCAAAGAAGAAACAGTTAGGCTGTTATTCCATGTTAGAATAGAAGTTGCACCAGAAAGAGTAAGGGTTGCTCAAGAAACTGCAGCAATTCATGCGGAATCTTCAAGTGCTGCGGCTCCAGGGCCAGGACAAAATCAACCAGGTGGACCTAGTGCAGGGCCAGTAGCTCCAGTTAGAAATCTAGATAAGCATGGAAGAAATGAATTGTGCCCTTGTGGTAGCGGTAAGAAATTTAAAAATTGTTGTGGAAGAGAAGCATAAACAAGTTTGAAACTTTGTAATAAGCTCTAAAGAGTTTGAAAAATGATAAATATGATATAATAAATTCCGTAGAGGTTTGAAGAATTGTTATTTAGAATTAAATACAGTTTTAAGAAGGCTTCTGCGGAATTCTTATTAATACTGGATTTTTTGAAAGAGGTGAATAATAGATGATAATTGAACTTGAAAAGGAATTGGTTAAACTTCCAGGTATAAAAAAATCTATAGAAGAAATGGGGGCTTCACTTTGACCGAGATAGGTTAGAAAAGGAGCTCAATGAGTTAGAATATCAAATGCAAGAATCAGGTTTCTGGGATAATATAAAAAAGGCAGAAGAAGTTACAAAAAAGAGTAAGTTGATAAAAGACAAAATTGAAAATTTCGATAAGCTGAAGTCTCGGATTGAGGATATAGAAGTACTAAAAGAAATCATGGAAGATGATGATGAAGAATCTGCTAATGAAATAATACAAACTTTAAGAGATATAGAAGCACAGATTGATGACTATAATATGAAAGTACTACTATGCGGAGAATATGATAAAAACAATGCCATCTTGACGCTTCACGTTGGTGTTGGAGGTACTGATGCTAATGATTGGACAGAAATGCTTTTAAGAATGTATACAAGATGGTGTGAGAAACAAGGCTATAGTATTGAAACTCTAGATTTACTTCCTGGAGATGAAGCTGGAATTAAAAGCGTTACTTTAAAAGTTACTGGGGAATATGCATATGGTTACTTAAAAGCGGAGAAAGGTATTCACAGGCTGGTTAGAATATCGCCATATAACGCCAATGGTAAAAGACAAACATCATTTGCATCTATGGAAGTTCTTCCAGAACTTACAAAGGAACAAGATATAGAAATAAGATCTGATGATCTAAAGATAGATACTTATAGATCAGGAGGAGCTGGAGGCCAGCATGTTAATAAAACGGACTCAGCAGTTAGGATAACTCATATTCCAACTGGAATAGTTGTACAGTGCCAAAATGAAAGAAGTCAATTTTCTAACAGGGATACAGCTATGGAAATGCTGAAATCTAAACTTGTTGAACTAAAAGAAAGAGCACATAAAGAAAAAATTGAGGATTTAACCGGAGAATTAAAAGATATGGGATGGGGAAGTCAAATAAGATCATACGTATTTCATCCATATAGCATGGTTAAAGATCATAGAACTAATGTCGAAACATCAAATGTTACATCAGTAATGGATGGTGAGATTGATATGTTTATAAATGCATATCTAAAGCAACAATAAAAGAATATATATTCTCTTAATGAAAAAGGCCTCTATCTAAATGATTTTATGATAGAAGCCTTTTTATTAAGAGAAATTTTCTAAAAATAAAGTTTATATAAAATAAATAGTAAAAATAAACTGGTATATCTGTATAGCTAAGCAGCTTTATAAAATATATCGATTAAAGAATAGACGGCAATAAGAATTATGCACACATATAGGGAAATATTAAGTCCAGGTTTTAGTATAGACATGATTCCTCCAACTACCAATGCTGTCATTATTACTACACTAACAAATTTAAAAAAGCCTGATTTGTTTGTTAGAAGAGTTGTGACAGACGAAAACATAATCAAAATTAATACTAGAAAGTAAAATATATTTTTTAAGTTAACTGAGTAACTCATTATTTGAAATTCGTTTAATGCAAGTATTGAGAGTAAAAATAATAATGAGAAAGAGCAAATTCTACTAATATTTTTAACCATAAACCCATCACTCCTGGTAATTATTTACATAATAATTATACCGTTAGATCTTTATTCAATCAATAACAAATTTATATAAAATAAGTATTCTTATATGATTAGCATATAATATCAGAATTAATAATTGAAATTAATTCCTAAAATGGTATATAAATATGATAAAATATATTCATATTAGTGGAGGAGTTGAATTTATGAATATTCTAATAGTTGAAGATGAAAGAGATATTAGAAATCTTATTTCATTGCATATGAGAAAGGAAAACTATGAAGTTTATGAAGCTTCCGATGGACGAGAAGCTTTAAATATATTTGAAAATGAAAAAATAGATTTAATTTTATTAGATATAATGATGCCAAATGTTGATGGGATTTCAGTGATACAAAAGGTACGAGCCATCTCTACTATTCCTATAATTTGTATTACAGCGATGGGGAACGATTCTGATAAAGTTTTGGCTTTAGGACTTGGAGCTGATGATTATCTAGTAAAGCCTATAAGTCCAATTGAATTATCTGCAAGAGTGGCATCTAATCTTAGAAGATGTTACAAATATGCTGAGCATAAGGACATAATTTATTCGACAGGAGAATTAAAACTATTTACTGAGACTTTTGAAGTTTATAAGGGGAACAGAAAGATTGATCTAAATCCAAAGGAATTCAAAATTTTAAAGTTATTAGTTTCAAATTTAGGGAAAGTATTTACTAAGAAACAAATATATGAAGAAGTATGGGAGGAAGCTTATTTTGGAGACTCTAATAATATAATGGTTCATTTAAGTCATATTAGAGAGAAAATAGAGGATGATCCTAAGAATCCAATCTACATAAAAACCATAAGAGGGATAGGTTATAAAATTGAGAGGGTTGCAATGCATGAAAGCTAAAAGAATAAAAAGGAGTGTTACAACAGAGTTATTTTTTATATATTTTTTGGGATATATAGCTATAAACATAATACTATTAATAGCGATTATTGGCTCAATTGTTGTTTATGGAACTTTATGCGGACCTAATACATATAATTCTTATTTTGGAGGGCTACAAAATAAGCTTGTAAAAGATTATACGAGTATAACGGATGGGGATTTGTCTGATATAGATGGTTTCATGGTAAAAATAAATAATGAGAATAAAGTTCTTTACATGAGGGGACATGTTATCGAGGAATTTAAAAATATAAATTTGCAAAGCTATATGTATTTATTTGGATTAACAAAGGATAATGAAGAATCACTAAATGATGATATTAGAACAATGTTTGCATTATCAGATTTCAATAATTCAATAATTGAAACAAAAGATAATGTTAAATATTCACTATATAGCAAGTATCTAAAAGAAGAAGATTCTTTAGTGGTAGTTGGATTCCCGTATTCAGAGATTACAAAGCCGAATAGAATCACCAAAGTAATTCCTCATAATCTAATAATAAAAATAATGGGTGCGTTCAATGTTCTATTAATTCTCTCGATAGTGTATATTTTAGCTAAAGCAACTTCTAGCGCATTTATAAAACCAATAAAGACATTATTGGCTGGAGTAATAGAGATATCTCATGGCAATTATAATATACGTTTAGATATAGATAAAAAGAATGAATTTCTTGAATTAGCAAATGGATTTAATATGATGGCAGGAACTATACAAAATGAAAAAAGTCAAAAGGAAAAATTACAGAAGATAAAAGAGGATTTAATATTAGATATATCGCATGATTTAAAAAACCCTCTTTCATCAATTTTAGGATATAGTGAGATTTTAATTAATAATAATGATTTAGATGAAAAGGAAAAGTTAGAATACTTAAACATAATAAATAAGAATTCACAAAGAGCAAATAAATTAATAACAGACTTGTTTGAATTTTCATTATATGATAATTCTGATTATAAAATGATTACCGTAAAAGCAGATATAGCTGAATTTGTTAGACAAATAATAGCAAACTATATTCCGGAATTTGATCATAAAAAGTTCGAATATGATTTTGAAATAATTGAAGAGCCCTATTATGTAATGATAAATGAAGAAAAGTTATCTAGAGCTATAAATAATGTTTTGGACAATAAAGTTAAATACAATCCTGTAGGAAGTAGAATAGGAGTAAAAACAGAAGTGAGAGATAATTATTTCTATATTATATTATCAGATAACGGTGAATGTATTCCTCAAAAGTATAGAGAAAATATATTTAATCCATTTGTTAGAGTTGATAAATCAAGAAACTCAAAAACTGGAGGAACAGGACTTGGATTATCTATCACAAAGAAGATATTAAATAAACATAATGGTGATATTAGAATTATAGATAGTGAAATAGGGACAACTTTTGAGATAATGCTCCCACTTGTTGTATTTAAGAATAAAATCTAAATTTAAAGTTTAGTCTTCTATACTTATTCAATAAAAATTGGAGGGGTAAATATGTATTTTAATATACCAGGAACAAAAGATATTCTTATTAAAAACTTAACAGGTGAAGACTTAAGGGATATATATTTAAGCTTTGAGGGAATTGAAAAACATCCATTAAAGATATCCAATATAAGAAAGGATGGGCAAGTAGTTAAGACTTTAGTTTTAAGTTATTTGAATAGAGTAACAGAACTTAAACTCTGCTATTATAACGATGGGCAAAAACAAGAAATCGTAGTATATAATGAATTAAACAAAAAGGATTTAAGAAAATTAATTCTTGAGATTAGTAAGGAAAATGGGAAACTGAAAGTGAGGACAACTGTAGAAGAAAAATATATATAATTATTGCTTTCAATTAAAATAAGTTTATAATATTAATAGTGATATAGGATTATTGCCATTACTAAAAATAGTAATGGCAATAATGATTTATATGGTAAAATAGTATTGTTGTGGCAATGACTATTTAGGTAATTTAATATAAGCAGGAGGAAATTATGAATTCAATTGAAGAAAGAATCGCAAAAGAATTAGAAATAAAGTTAAGTCAGGTTCAAAATGTTATTGGACTTTTAGATGATGGAAATACAGTTCCATTTATTTCAAGATATAGAAAAGAAGCAACAGGAGGACTTTCAGATGAAGTCTTAAGAAAATTATCTGAAAGACTTACTTATCTAAGAAATTTAGAAGAAAGAAAAGCTGATGTTACAAGGCTTATAAAAGAACAAGAAAAATATACTGACGAAATAGGAAAAGCTTTAGAAAGTGCAACGACCTTAACAGAAGTTGAAGATATATATAGACCTTTCAAACCTAAAAAGAGAACAAAAGCAACAATAGCAGTAGAAAAGGGATTAAAGCCTCTTGCTGAACTAATTTTGGAAGGAAAATTCAGTGGGGACTTAGATGAAGAGGCGGCTAAGTATATAAGTGAAGAAAAGGGAGTTACAAATAGCCAAGAAGCTATTCAAGGAGCTTTAGATATAATAGCTGAAAGCATTTCTGATGAAGCTAAGTACAGAAAGTATATAAGAGAATTTGTTATTAGAGAAGGTAATATAGAATCAAAGGGAAGTTCAGATGAGCCAACTCCATATGAAATGTATTATGAATATTCTGAAGCAGTAAATAAGATACCACCTCATAGAATATTAGCTATAAACAGAGGGGAAAAAGAAAAAATCCTAAATGTTAAGATAACTGTTAATGAAGATAAGATAATTCAATACTTAGAAAATCAAGTATTAAAAGGTAATGAAACTTTAGATGAAAAATTAAAACTTGCAATTAGAGATTCGTTAAAAAGATTAATTTATCCATCTATAGAAAGAGAGATAAGAAGTGAATTAACTGATATAGGTGAAGAAGGTGCTATTAAGATATTTAAAGAAAACTTGAAAGCATTGTTATTACAAGCGCCTATTAAAGGAAAAGTAGTAATGGGATATGATCCAGGATTTAGAACTGGTTGTAAAATAGCGATTCTAGATGCAACAGGAAAATTTTTGGAAAATACAGCAGTATATCCTACAGTGCCTAAAAGAGATATCGAAGGAACGAAGAAAACTTTAAAAGCTCTTATTGCTAAACATAATGTTGATGTTATATCCCTTGGAAATGGTACAGCATCAAGAGAATCAGAAGAAGTTATTGCTGAAATGATTACGGAGATAAAAAATGAAACTGGAAAAGAATTAGCATATGTAATAGTATCTGAAGCAGGAGCGTCGGTTTATTCAGCATCAGAGCTTGCAACTAAGGAATATCCAGATTTAGATGTTACAGTAAGAGGAGCAATTTCAATAGGAAGAAGGCTGCAAGATCCACTTGCGGAACTAGTTAAGATAGATCCTAAGGCTATAGGAGTAGGACAATATCAACATGATGTTACTCCTAAAAAGTTAGAAGAATCTTTAGCAGGTGTAGTAGAGGACTCAGTTAACACTGTTGGAGTTGACTTAAATATAGCAACACCATCGCTTTTAACACATATTTCGGGAATAAATGCATCTATCGCTAAAAATATTGTTGACTATAGAGAAGAAGTTGGAAGATTCACTTCAAGAAAAGAACTATTAAAAGTTAAGAGATTAGGTCAAAAGGCTTATGAGCAATGTGCTGGATTTTTAAGAGTTGATGATAGCAAAGAACCTTTGGATAATACATCTGTGCATCCAGAGTCTTATGATATAGCTAAGAAGCTAATAGAAATACTTGGTTACAATAAAGAAGACCTTAAGAATAATAAATTAGGGGACATTGATGAAAGAGCTCAATCCCAAGGATTAAAAAAATTAAGTGAAACATTGGAAGTTGGGGAAATGACTCTAAAGGATATAATAAAAGAATTAAAGAAGCCAGGCAGAGACCCTAGAGAAGAAATGCCAAAGCCAATACTAAAAACGGGAATAATAGAACTTAAAGACTTAAAACCTGGGATGGTTTTAGCTGGAACTGTTAGAAATGTATCGGATTTTGGAGCATTTGTAGATATAGGAGTGCATCAAGATGGATTAGTTCACAAAAGTCAAATGGCAAATAGATTTGTAAAGCATCCTTTAGATATAGTTAAAGTTGGAGATATAGTGAAGGTAGCGATATTAGAAGTTGATGAAAAGAGAAAGAGAATATCATTAACTATGAAAGATATTGATGAATCAGCAGAAGTATAGTTAACATAATAAATCAAATTTAAAGTCTTAAGAGTATGGGTATGTTTATTCTTAAGACTTTTCTGCTTACAAACTTTTTATAGGCAGAAATATATGATTGTATACTAATAATTGTTTAATACATTCTAAGTATTGCGGATATTTTTGTACTAGCGATTAGCGTGTATGAATGGAGAGTATGATATAGTAATATAGAATAGTATTTTTAATAAATAAAGATGAATAAAATTGTAGGTTTATAATAAGGAGGAAAAGTAATGATTAGATGGGGAATTATAGGACTTGGAAATATAGCTTTGAGATTTGCAAAGAGTTTATCATATTCTAATGAAGGTAAACTGTATGCTATGGCATCTAGAACTAAGGAAAAACGTGATGAATTTTATGACAAGTATAATTGTGAGAAAGTTTATGAAAATTATAATGAATTATTAAGAGATGAAGAAGTGGATGCTGTATATATAGCATTACCTCACGGCTTTCATAAACACTGGTCCATCGAAGCTTTAAGGCATAAAAAGGCTGTGTTGTGTGAGAAACCCGTAGGGATAAATTCAGAAGAAATGGTAGAAATAAAGAAAGAAGCTTTACTAAATAGTACATTCTTTATGGAAGCTATGAAGACAAGATTTATTCCGATAATTAGTGATATTAAGAAAATAATAAGAAATAAAGAGATCGGAGATATAACGGCTATAGAAGCTAACTTTTGCAATAATGTAGAAAACATTAAACCGGGATCGTATTTATTAGACAAGGAACAAGGTGGGGCGCTACTTGATGTAGGAATTTATCCATTGTCATTTGTAATGGATATTATTGATTCAGAAGTTATAAATGTTAAGTCTTACATGGATATAAATGAATCAGGAGTCGATTCCTATTTTAAAGCAATACTTTCTTTTGAAGATGGAGTAATAGGAACTGTAGAAGGGGCAATTGATAGAAATAAAGAAAGGACAGCTATTATTAGAGGAACAAAGGGATGGATGGAGATTCCGATGTATAATAGACCGAACAAAGCTGTTGTTAATCTAAATTCGGGCAAGTCATATACAATTGAAAAAGATATAGAATTTGATGACATGTATGCAGAGATTAAAGAAGTTCATAACTGTTTAAAAGAGTCAAAGCTTGAAAGTGATTATTTAACTTTAAATGAATCAATTCGGGTTATGGAAGTATTAGATAGAATTAGAATGAATGCGGAATAAAAAAGTGATTTGATGAACTACTTACAATGATTAGGCGGGAGAGAGAAACATATAAAATGGATGAAGTAAAAGTTTATACTAACAGAAAAAATATTGTACTTTTAGCAACATTATGTTGCTTTTTATGGGGAAGTGCATATCCGGCTATAAAAGTTGGATATTCACTATTCAATATAAGTGACATAGGCTCTAAATTAATTTTTGCAGGATATAGGTTTACACTTGCAGGTATTTTTATACTTATATTTGAGCTTATATCAAAAAGAGTTATATTTAAATTTACTAGAAAGCAATTTGGGCAGATAACCTTATTAGGGTTAACTCAAACTGCACTTCAATATATATTCTTTTACGTTGGAATGTCATATACTACAGGGGTTAGAGGATCTATAATAAATGGAACAGGAACTTTTGTAAGTATAATTCTAGCTCATTTTATATATAAGAATGATAGGTTAAATTTAAATAAGATAATAGGATGTGTTATTGGATTTATAGGAGTAGTAATTGTTAACTTAAATGGAGAATCATTAGGAGGAACATCTGTCACTTTTAAAGGTGAGGGGTTTATAATGATTGCCGCAATAATATTTGCTGTGTCAGCAATATATGGGAAGAAGATAACTCAAACTCAAGAACCCTCAATAGTAACTGGCTTTCAGTTGTTTATAGGAGGAATTCTTCTTACAGCGCTAGGATTTACATTGGGAGGTAGCTTAGAAGGATTTACAGCGAAATCAACATCACTACTTATATATATGGCATTACTATCATCAATAGCCTTTGCTGTTTGGACACAATTATTAAAATATAACAAAGTAGGATTAATATCAGTATTTAATTTTTTAATACCGGTATTTGGAACATTGCTATCAGCATCAATCTTAGGTGAAAATATATTTGATATTAAGATATTAATAGCGCTTATTTTAGTTTGTTATGGAATATTTCTAGTTTATAGAGTTAAGAAAGAAAAGTAGAATAGGAATATTGTGCATAACATATATTTAGAAATCTTAATTTTGTAAAGAACTCTTTCAACTCATGAACAGATGTATGATTAAATTCTAAGTAAGGAGAGAGTGATTTAAGATTGATATAGGACCATTATGAGTATTGGCTTTATAAAAGAAGATTTGCTTCTAAGGCAAGTCTTCTTTTATAAAGAGATCATACTTTATGCCATCAGAATCAGCTATATTTGTACAAGCATTGTATACAGTATATAGATGGTATTTTTTTATGATTAGGCATGGGAGATTTGTGGTTGGCAGAAATTATAATTCCAGCTACAATAAGGTTGTTAATAGAGCTTTTACTAATTAGAGTTAGTAAAGAATTAACAGGATGTATAGACATATTGTGTGGATAACTATAAGAAGATGTTGATAATTTTAAGTTACTTACTTTGAATTGAAAGAGGTTTAACATTATGCTATTATTATTTTAGTAAACGTTATTTTTGTAAATATTAGGGCATAGAGTGTGGGTGAATTAAATTTTAAAGATAATAATGAGAGGTGTAAAGATGAGATATTTAGTGTTAGATGTTGGTGGAAGTTCTATTAAGTATGCACTGATGACAGAGGATTTGGAGTTTATTGAAAAGGGTAAAAAACCAACACCACTTGATAAAATTGAAAGTTTTATAGATGTAATAGGTGAAATCTATGATATATATAAAGATGATATAGAAGGAATAGCTATAAGTATGCCAGGAGTATTAGATAGTGAAAAAGGCTATACTTATACAGGTGGTGCACTGTCATATAATGAAGGTAAAGAGATTGTAAAAATTCTTAAAGAAAGATGCCCGATAAAGATTACAATAGAGAATGATGGAAAATGTGCAGCTTTAGCAGAGGTTTGGAAAGGAAGTTTAAAAGATTTCGATGATGGAGTTGTAATAGTACTAGGAACAGGTGTGGGTGGAGGAATAGTTCGAAATAAGAAAATCCATAAAGGAAAAAACTTCTTTGCAGGTGAGTTTAGCTTTATAAATACAAATGTAAATAATACTGAGAACACGGATGAGTGTTGGGGATCTATAAGTGGTTCTAAAGCATTGATAAATGAAGTTGCAAAGGTAAAAAGTCTTCCGACAGATGAATTAGATGGGTATAAAATATTTGAATATGCAAATAATAACGATCCAGATATTCTTAAAATTTTAGATGATTTCACTTATAAGCTAGCAGTACAAATTTTTAATTTACAGTGTATATTAGATCCAGAAATATTTGCAATTGGTGGAGGGATAAGTAGTCAAGAGATATTGATACAATATATTAAGAGGAATGTGGACAAGTATCAGAAGAGTTTTGAAATTGATGATTTACCAATACCTAATGTAGTTAGCTGTAAGTTTAGAAATGATGCTAATCTCATAGGAGCACTATACAATTTTATAACTAGCAAATAAAATATAATTGTATTAAATGCTAATGATATTTTCTAGGAGGGTATCATTAGCATTTAGCTTTTCTAATAATAACATTATACAAATTAACTTAGTAATAATATATAAAATGGAGTGATTCTAAAAAGAATCACTCCATTTTATATAAAGATTTTATATTAAACGTTGAATAACATATCGCTATAAGTTGGAATTGGCCAGAATTCTTGGTCTACTAGAGTTTCAAGTTTATCAGCATCAGCTCTTAAAGTATTCATTTGTTCAAATACTTCATATCTGTACATCATTCCTAAATCGAATATATCTCCATCGAAGTTATCAGCTTTTTCAACTAATTTTTCAAGAAGAGCAACATTCTTATTTAATGAAGCTGTTAATGTTGAAACTTCAGTTAATAATTCAGTTTGAACTGATATGTCCGCATTCACACCAGTAGCCTTTATAGTATTAATTGATTCTGCAAGACTTGTAGCAAACTTAATTACAGCAGGTAAAATTTGACGTTTTGCCATTTCAAGTGTTGTTAAAGCTTCAATATTTATAATCTTATTGTAGTTTTCTAAAGTGATTTCATAACGAGATGTTGATTCTACTCTAGTTAAAACTCCATGCTTTTCTAATACAGCTTGATTCTTTTCATCTATCAGAGCTTTAGCAGCTTCTACAGTTGAGTGGATGTTTGGAAGTCCTCTTCTTTCTGCTTCAGCAACCCATTCATCTGAATATCCGTTACCGTTGAATATGATTCTCTTATGGTTTTTAACGATATTTGTTAAGATTGATTGAATTTCAGTATCTAAATCAGTAGCTTTTTCAAGTTTATCTGCAATTTCAGATAAAGTTTCAGCAACTATAGTATTTAATACAAAGTTACATCCAGCAATTGAAGCAGAAGATGGAACCATTCTAAATTCAAATTTATTTCCAGTAAACGCAAATGGAGAAGTTCTGTTTCTATCAGTTGCATCCTTTGGAAGTGGAGGTAATGTATTTACTCCAATAGTTAATTCACTTGCAGACTTAGAACTTGTAGCTGGACCCTTTTCAATTTGTTCTAATACATCCTCTAATTGATCGCCTAAGAAGATAGAGATTATAGCAGGAGGAGCTTCGTTAGCACCTAATCTATGATCATTTCCAGCATTAGCAGCTGATACTCTTAATAAGCTTGGATATTCATCAACAGCTTTTATTACAGCACAAAGGAATAAAAGGAATTGTTGATTTTCGTGTGGAGATTTACCTGGTTCAAGAAGATTCATTCCATCATCAGTACCCATTGACCAGTTATTGTGTTTACCTGACCCGTTTACGCCAGCGAATGGTTTTTCATGAAGCAAGCAATATAAATCATGTTTTGCAGCAACTTTCTTCATTATTTCCATTGTAAGTTGGTTATGGTCAGTTGATATATTTGTTGTGCTAAATATTGGAGCTAACTCATGTTGAGCAGGAGCAACTTCATTATGCTTAGTTTTAGCTAATATTCCAAGCTTCCAAAGTTCTTCGTCTACTTCTTTCATGAAATCAGAAATTCTTTGTTTGATTGTTCCAAAGTAATGATCTTCAAGTTCTTGACCCTTTGAAGGTTTTGCTCCGAATAATGTTCTTCCTGTTAAGATAAGGTCTTTACGAGCATCATACATTGACTTATCGATTAGGAAGTATTCTTGTTCAGGACCAACAGTTGTAATTACTCTTTTAGTAGTAGTATTACCTAATGCTTTTAAAACACGTAGAGCTTGTTTGTTTAAAGCTTCCATTGAACGTAATAATGGAGTTTTCTTATCTAAAGCTTCTCCGTTATAAGAGCAGAATGCGGTTGGTATACATAAAGAACCATCTTTTATGAATGCTGGTGAAGTACAATCCCATGCAGTATATCCTCTAGCTTCAAAAGTAGCTCTAAGTCCTCCTGAAGGGAATGAAGATGCATCTGGCTCACCTTTAATTAATTCTTTTCCTGAGAACTCTAATATAACTTTTCCGTCAGAAGTTGGATTTATAAAAGAATCATGCTTTTCAGCAGTAATTCCAGTCATAGGTTGGAACCAGTGAGTAAAGTGAGTAGCACCTTTTTCAACAGCCCAATCTTTCATTGCAGCTGCAACAACATCTGCTACATCTGGTTCAAGAGTAGTTCCTTTTTCAATTGTCTTTTTTAAAGCTTTATAAGTAGCTTTAGGAAGACGTTCTTTCATTACAGCATCGCTGAATACATTTGAAGCAAAAATTTCATTGATTTTGTTCATTAATAAGATCCCCTTTCAGAATACACAACATTTATTTAAATTAATATTAACTAATTAAAAACATTAATAATTTTAAAAAAATTTTAGAGTATAAATGATAAATTGTCAACAAGAAATAAGAAATTGCCACATATAAGTTCCTGCCATATAAATTCATATATGGCAAAAAATTCATGTTAAAAAAATAAAAAGCTAAAGAATTATTTTAATATTCTCTAGCTCCTTTGCTAAAATCTTATTCAATTAATAAATCAAACATAGTTAATATATAACACTGATAAGACTGCCATAGCCTTAAGTATTTTCTATAACAATTATACTATATTGTTATAGGTTGTACAATACAAAAATCCGATTTTTTGCAGTAAAAAATTAGTAGAAATTTAAATATTTATATTATATTTTTACTAATTTTAATATAAGAATTATAATTAAAAAAATTATTCTGATATGGCTTTATTCATAGAAGATATATTATTAAGGTATATAAATTCAAAATAAAATATTTGATTTTTTATAAAATTGTTTGGTTATTTTGAATTTAATTTTATGGTAATATATTAAGTAACAAAGTTTCTAGTCTGATTAAAGACATTAGTTTTTAGATGGAGATGAAAAGTATGTTCAGGTATGTTAGTGACATAAGCATGATTTCCCACTATATAATTAAAGAATTTTTGCAAAATAGGAGTGAAGAAGCACCTATTTTAATTGTAATAGAAAAAAAATAATATTGCGAAAAGGAAGTGCATTATGGAAAATGTATATTACTATAACACTAAAATCGGCAAAATCAGCATAGTGGAAAATGGTACAGCAATTACAAAAATTTGTTTCATAAGCAAAGATGAACTTAATATAGAAGGAAATGAAACAGAGTTACTACGAAAAGCTATAAAACAATTGGAAGAGTTTTTTGAAGGAGAGCGAAATTGTTTTGATTTACCATTAGCGCCTAAGGGGACGGAGTTCCAAAGAAAAGTATGGAGTGCTCTACAAGAGATTCCTTTTGGAGAAACAAGGAGTTATGGTGAAATTGCCAAAATAGTAGGCAATGAAAAAGCAGCGAGAGCTGTTGGTATGGCTAATAATAAAAATCCAATTCCAATTATAATACCTTGTCATAGAGTGGTTGGTGCTAATGGTAAATTGGTTGGATATGCTGGTGGTCTTAATGTAAAGGAAAAGCTTCTTGAAATTGAGAAGGATTATAAAATATAACTTGAAAAATAACATAATTTAATAATATTAATAATATAGGTGAGCAAGTCTTTATGAATAGTAAACTATTTGTAGAGATTTGCTTTTTTTATTTACGACAAACAAAGAACATTGTTTCAAGTAAAGTTATAGTGCTCAAATAATTAATACTAAATTTTTGATGGTTATTAAAAATTTAGGAAATGTTTTGAAGATGAAAATAATTATTATATAAAGTGTTTTAGGTGAATAATGATTAAAGTGCTTATAAGTATTGAAAAAATAATTGTATATGCTTATAATTACTTATAAGGGGTGGTTTTATGATTGGGAAAGAAGGATATGAAAATTTTAATAGAGACAATATATTTTCATATAAGGAGAGGTTGAAATTAAATGTTAATGAAAAAACTAAGATTGTTGAAAAGGCAATGAAATTTATTCATAACAATAAAACATATTTTTTTGATGTTTCTACTAGTATTGAATTTCTTTCAAGATCATTAGATAAAAAAGTAACCATATTTACTCATTCCATAGATAATTTTAATATACTTTCAGAAAAGAGTGGGATGGTAGTAAATTTGATTGATGGAAAATTTAATAAGAAAAATCGCTTTTTCTATAGAAGGAATTATGATGAGTATTTCAGCGGAGTTGAGTTTGAGGCAGCATTTATAGGTGCTGGAGCTATAAAAGGTAATGGCATTTATTATGAAAATGAAGAAGACGCTTATATTAAAGGGGAAATTGTGAAAAGGGCTAAGAAGGTTATTTTGCTTGCCGAACATCAAAAGTATGAAAAAGATGCCTTTTATAAAGGGTTAAACCTAGATCAGGTAGATATTATTATTGTTGATCCAATCTCGGTTTCTTTTTTTAGTGATATTATGGAATTGCATAATATTAAAATTAATCCTAAAAGTCTAGTGATTATATAAAGAAAACATATTAATTTAAGTAGTGTTATTTAAGAGAATAAAATTGAGTTTTATTTGTTTATAAGTATTCAATGCAATAAGTAATTATAAGCAATTGAATGTTTTATTATAAATAGTTAGGGGATGAGTCAATGAAAAAAATTAGAATGGTCTGCTTGGATATTGATGGAACTTTGTTAAATTCAAATCATGAAGTAACTGAAAAGGTGAAAAGTACTATAAATAAAGTTGCAAATGATAAGAAAATACCTGTAATTTTAGTTTCAGCTAGAATGCCGAAAGGGATAAGATTTCTTCAAGAAGAACTTGGAATAGAGGAACCAATTATATGCTATAGTGGTGCTTTAATTTTAGATAAAGATAATAGTGTATTGGCTAGAGAAGTAATTGATGTTTCTAATTTCGAGGAAATATATAAGTTAACAAGTGAAAATAACATTCATATGAGTTTATACAAGGAAGATGAATGGTATATAGAAAAATTAGATTACTGGGCTAAACAAGAAAGCGAAATAACTAACATCATTCCTAATATCATTGATTTTAATAAATTAATAGAACAATGGAAAAGAGAAGGGGTAGGACCAAGTAAGATTTTATGTATGTCTAATCCAAAAGAAATAAACTTCTTGAAAGAAAATATTTATGGGAATGATTTAAATATATATCCTTCAAAGCCAACATACTTAGAAATTATGCCTATAAAAGCATCAAAAACATCTGCAATAACCTGCTTACAAAAGAAATTCAGTATAGATAAATCAGAAATAATAGCAATGGGAGACAATTATAACGACATTGATATGTTAGAGTATGCAGGAGTTGGAGTAGCGATGGGAAATGCTCCAGAAGATGTGAAGAAACATGCTGATGATGTAACCTTAACTAATGATGAAGATGGGGTAGCAGAAGCACTGATAAAATATGTTATCAACAAGAAATAAAGAAAATGTTTTATGTCTGCTGTATTTAGAACTTTCATAAAATGCTTTTTTAGAGATGTGTAAGCATAGATAATAAGTATAAAAAAGTTAAATTTTAACTCATACTATCGAAGTTATGTGAAATAAAAATGAATTACATACACTTGCGGAATGTTTATTTATAAACTTAAGCAAATGTATGTAATTTATTTAAATTCCAGCCTTTTTATATTTGAAATTTATTAATCTTTTATTCCAAATATTTATTTTATATCTGTATAATATGCATATCCCATAAGTCGGCTAATATTTTTAGCTACATTCATAAATTCGTCTTTGTATTTTAATAAATCATCCATAGTATTAAAGAGTGTTACAGATGAGAGACTAGTTGCGGCAATAATTTTATTAGTTCTATCAAAAATAGGAACAGCTATGCATATAACACCCGTATCGTATTCAATATTGTCTAATGCATATAGGTTCTTTCTTATAACATGAATTTCTTCTATAAGAACATTTATATCAGTTATTGTGTTCTCAGCATATTTTATGAATTCTGTATCTTTTAATAATTCTCTTATTTTATCATCAGAATATTGAGATAATATCAATTTACCAGAAGCAGTACAATAAATAGGCGCTTTTTTTCCTATACTAGAAGACATTATTATATTTCTACTAGTATTTTCGGAAGATACTTTATCTACATAAATTATGTTATTAAATGATTCGTCAGGAATACAAAGATGTATTACTTCATCAAACTTATTAGCAAAGTCATATATATGAGGTCTGGCGACATTTATTAAATCCATACTATTTGTTATAGAAGAAGATAAGTTAAGAAGCTTAATTCCTAATTGATATTTATCGTTTTCTGTATTTTGTGTAACATATTCTTTATATTTTAAAGTTGTAATTATTCTATGTATGGTACTCTTGCTTAAACCTAAATTTTTTGACAATTCAGCAATTCCACATCCTTTTGGATATTCGGCTAAGCAATCAAGTATATCAAGAGCACGTTCCACCGATTGAACTAAGTTTGGATTGCTTAAATCCTCTGACATATAAAATCCTCCTAAATAGTTTTATCTTTATACTACATTGTAATGTTTAATTTTAATTTTAACAAATAAAAAGTTAAAAATTTTATTTTTATATCAGTATCATTGACAATTGTAAGTGATGATATTAGAATTAAGATAATAAATGAAACGGCGTTCCACAGTACGGAACGATGGCGCGCGTTGAAAAAATTTAATAATACATATAAGGATGGAAATATTTATATGGAAAGGGGAGAATAGATAATGGAAAACATTTTGGATCAGTTTTCAATGGACTTTTTTAGATTAGATGGAAAAGTGGCAATAGTTACTGGAGGAAATACAGGTCTTGGACAAGGATATGCAGTTGCATTAGCTAAGGCAGGAGCAGATTTAGTTATTTCTACCCACGGTGATAATTGGGATGATACACGAGAATTGATAGAAAAACAAGGCAGAAAAGTCATATTTGTGAAAGCAGATTTAACACAAAAAGAAGGAAGGCAGGATGTGATTAATTCTGCGATGAAATCTTATGGGAAAGTAGATATATTAGTAAACAACGCTGGAACTATAAGAAGAACACCTCTTCTTGATTATAAAGAAGAAGACTGGAACGCAGTTATGGATATTAATTTGAATGCTGTATATTTCTTAAGTCAAGAAGTTGCTAAAATAATGGTTAAACAAGGCTCTGGTAAAATAATAAATATAGCGTCTATGTTATCATTTCAGGGTGGAAAGTTCGTGCCTCCATATACAGCAAGTAAACATGGAGTTGCAGGTATAACAAAGGCATTTGCTAATGAATTAGCGAGTAAAAATATTCAAATAAATGCGATAGCACCTGGATATATAAAGACAGCAAATACTGAGCCAATAAGAGCAGATAAAGAAAGAAATGCAGAAATCCAGGGAAGAATACCAGCAGATAGATGGGCTGAACCATCTGACTTAATGGGAGCAGTAGTATTTCTAGCAAGTAGAGCATCTGATTATGTTAATGGCCATATTCTAGCAGTTGATGGAGGATGGTTAGTAAGATAATCAGTATTCAAAATTATATATAAATATTGACTAAAATTAAAAAATGGCCTTATCAAAAGTATAGATATGGAAATCTATCTCTAGATTATTTTGGTAAGATTAAAAACAAATATATAGTGAAAGTGGTGTATTTATGGACGTAATTACTATAGGAGATGCAATGATTGCAATGTGTCCTCAAGAAAAAGGACCAATAATATTTTGTGACACATTCAAAAGAAAAGTAGGTGGAGCAGAATTAAATGTTGCAATGGGATGTGCAAGATTAGGATTGCAATCTGGATGGATAAGTAGATTAGGAAATGATGATTTCGGTAAATATATATTAAAGACTGTAAGAGGTGAGGGGATAGACACATCAGAAGTACAACTTGTTGATGGATATCCAACTTCAGTGTATTTCAGAGAAGTTTTATCTGATGGATCAAGTAGATCGTTTTATTATAGAGAAAAATCACCAACTAGTACAATGGATGCAAAGAAATTGAATGAGGAATATATAAAAAATGCGAAAGTGCTTCATATTACAGGCGTTTTTCCTTCAATAACTGAAAATAATAGAGAAGTTATATTAGACGCAGTAAAATTAGCTAAAAAAAATAATCTTATAATATCATTTGATCCAAATATCAGATTAAAGATGTGGACTAAGGAAGAAGCAAAAAACTATATAGAAAAACTTTTACCTTATGTTGATATTCTTTTAATAGGTGATGAAGAAATAGAGATATTATTGGGAGATGCAAATATAGAAGAAGCAATAAAAGTTTTCCATAATAAAGGAATAGAAAAAGTAATAGTTAAAAAAGGAGCCAAGGGAGCAATAGGTTCAGATGGTAAAAATATTTATGATATTGAAGCTATTAAACCAAAAGCTTTAGTTGATACAGTAGGTGCAGGCGATGGATTTGCGGCAGGATTTTTAACGGCCTTATTGAAAGGTAAGTCACTAGAAGATTGTGTTAGATTTGCAAATGCAGTTGGATCATTAGTTGTAGGTGTCGAAGGCGATAATGAGGGACTACCTTACTATGATGATGTTTTAGTACATTTAGGGCAAGCAAAGAAAATAGAACGCTAAGAATAGATATTTGTATTTAATAAAGTATTTTATGAATGATGTAGATTAATTTTAAATAAAATAAATTAAAGATGAGGTGTAATAAATAATGTTTGAAAAAATATATAATACATTAAAAGAAGAAAAGGCAGTAGCTGTTATTAGAACTAAGACATATGAAGAAGCAAAAGAAATAAGTATAGCAGCAATTGAAGGCGGAATGAAAATTATAGAGATAACTATGAGTGTACCAAATGCACCAAAGTTAATAAAAGAATTAAAAGAAGAATATAAAAATGCTTGTGTTGGTGCTGGAACAGTGTTAACAAAAGATGCTGTAGATGCATGTATTGAAAACAATTCTGATTTTATTGTTTCTCCTTGTATAGATGAAGATGTAATTGCTTATGCAAATCAAAGAAAAGCATTAATAATTCCAGGCTTAATGACAATGTCAGAGTTAAATAAGGCTTACAAATTAGGTTTGAGATTTATTAAAGTATTCCCAGGTAATGTTGTCGGAAAGGCATTTATAGGGGCAGCAAAATCAATATTCCCAGATCTTAGCGTTATGCCTACTGGAGGCGTAAACAAAGATAATATAAGTGAATGGATACAAGCAGGAGCAGATTGTAGCGGTATAGGTAGCGATTTAAATAAAGTTTATAAAAGTAACGGTGTTGCAGGTGTAAAAGAATATTGCGCAGATGTTATAAGTAAAGTTAAAAATTTATAATTTTCAGTAAAGATTTAAAGCACTTAATCAATAAAATTAAGTGCTTTAAATCTTTTTTTATTAATGATTTTCTGAGCTATTTTTTTTAGATATTTATAAAATAGTTATGTTAAAAGGCAGATTGTTTTAGAAAGCAACAGATACTGTTAATATTATTTAAAATGTAGGGTTAAATAATATCAATTTGCAATTTATATTTAGAAATTTATCTATTGAATAAAAGACTAATGATAGTGACTTTATATTAAAAAAATGATATATTAATAAAAAATGGACCGAGTATAATTAAAATAATGAGTAGAAGGAAGGTATTATACATGTATGAAATGAAGGAAGAATACAAAATCGGAATTGATCAGATTGATGAGCAACACAAAAAGCTTTTTGAATTGGCAGATAAAGCTTATACGCTGTTAAAAGATGAATTTGCAATTGATAAGTATGATAAGATAATACATATTATGGATGAACTAAAGGATTACACAATTTTCCACTTCAAGTCAGAAGAAGAATATATGAAAAGCATAAATTATAAAAGACTCTTTACTCAAAAAGTTGAGCATGATAAGTTTATTAAAAGTCTTGAAGAAATAGATTACAAAAACATTGATGAAAATCAAGATGAAAGTTTAATAAAACTTTTGAATTTTTTAAATGATTGGTTAACAGAGCATATATTGAAAACTGATAAGCTCATAGGAGAATAGTATAATTATAATAAAAACGTTTTATTATAATTATTTTGCGGTGAGGGTGAGATATAGAAATCTTACTCTTTTTTTTATTATAAATTTAAAAATGTAAAGAGTACTCAAATAGATGTTGCAAAGTATTGATTAAAGTTATATAATAAAGAAAATAAAATATATATCTTCAGGGCAGGGCGTAAATCCCTACCGGCGGTATAGCCCGCGAGCTTTTAAGAAAGCAGATTCGGTGTAACTCCGAGGCCGACAGTATAGTCTGGATGAAAGAAGGTAACCTATTAGGAATTGAAACTTGATTTATTATTACTTACTGAATGTATGCCCTGATGTATTTTACATCAGGGCTTTTTATTTTTTTATAAGTATTGCAAATAATTCAGGAGTAAATAATGTAATAAGAATACTTTGATACTAAATTCCTAATAAGCTACACCAAGAAGATAATCTTTTGGGAGGCAAAGAATATGAATGAAAAAACAAGTAAATTAATCAAAATCTCTTTATTATCAGCAATTGCAATTATACTTATGTATTTTGATTTTCCAATAATACCTGCGTTTCCATGGCTTAAGATAGATTTGAGTGATGTACCAGCATTGTTGGGTGCTTTTGGATTTGGTCCTGTAGCAGGGGTAATAATAGAATTAATAAAAAATCTTTTGGTTCCATTAATTAGAGGAAGTCAAACAGGTTTTGTTGGAGAGACAGCAAACTTCTTGTTTGGGGCAGCATTAATTTTACCAGCATCATTTATTTACTATAGAAATAAGAGCAAGAAAAATGCAATATTAGGAATGATAATAGGTGGAATTGCAATGGAGGCAATGGGAATTGTGGGTAACATATATTTATTATTGCCAGCTTATGGGATGAAGATGCCAGCAGATATGTTACAGAATTATGTTTGGGCATTACTAGCTTTCAATGGAGTAAAGGCCATTATGGTGTCAGTATTAACATATATTCTATACAAAAAAGTATCTGTTTCAATTTTTAAGGTTGAACCAAACTTTGGCAGCTCAGAAAATAAGACAAAAATTGTATAATTTTAAAATAATATAAGTAGAAAAAGCTGTAACAAAATAATTCAAATTTTGTTACAGCTTTTTATTGTATATTGGTTGGTATATAAATTTAGTATTATATATAACCATTTATATTAAATTGATTTTTAACATGATTATTAAATAAGCTAAAGATGATAATTTATTTAATGTAGGATCAAATTTTAATAGTAACTATTGAAATAAAGAGGAGTGCTTTCTCCTTTCAAATTTATAATTTAGATTTAATTTGGCATACTGGTTATAATAATATATAAATAATTAACTTTAAACAGATATATTATAGTTTTTAGATATATTAATATTTATTATCCCAAAAGTGATAAAGTAAATTTATTAGTAGAAAGTTAAAATTAATTAATAATAATTATTGATTAATAATGGATTATTTGGTATTATATATATAGAAAACATTAAAAGATTAAAGAAGATATTTAATGATCAAGTGAATATAAAGAAAATGAGATCATAATAATTTATCATAGCATTTAGAATGCAACAAGACGAATGGCTAAATGTATATCAAAAGGAATAACAAGTAATAATAAAGAGGTAGTAGTTAAATTATTAACTCTGCAAGAAGTCACAAAAATGATATAATTATAGAAACCTTTAAATTAAAGGTCATTCTAATTAGCTCATTACAATAAATGCAGAAGCGCTTAATTGATATATATTTTACAAGATGATAGATTAACATAGTAAGATATGTATTTATTAATATTTAATTATCAAATCTAAGGGAGGTTTTTTTATGGAAAAATATATTTGTACAGTATGTGGTTATATTTATGATGAGGCAGCAGGTGATCCAGATAATGGAGTTGCACCTGGAACAAAATTTGAAGATATTCCAGACGATTGGGTTTGCCCATTATGTGGAGTTCCAAAATCAGATTTTGAAAAAGAACAATAATAGATATTGTTTTAATTTAAATTTGACTATATAATTATTTTAGAAAATTTATAAATAAGAATAAAATATTTAAAAACAATAGATATAAGGGGCTATCAAAATAATTTTATTAGATTTTGAAAGTCCCTTATAATATATTTATATTAATTATTTACCACAAGGTCCTAAATAATAAAAATGGGAGAATGCATAGATATGTTTACAGAAGAGAGACTAAACGAAATATTAAATATTTTAAATACATATGGAAAAGTTAAAGTTAAGGATTTAAGTAAAAAGTTTAATGTAACAGAAGATTGTATTAGAAAAGATTTAAAACAGCTTGAGCATACGGGAAAGCTAAAAAGGACGTATGGAGGTGCGATCCAAATAAGGGAATCATCTCAGTTGTATGACATTTCAGAAAGAGAGAAGATAGATATTTCAACTAAAAGCATAATTGCTAAGAAAGCCTTAGAGCTAATACAAGATAGGGAAACTATATTTTTAGATTTATCAACAATTAATATTCTTATAGCTAAATCTATTTTGACAACTCAAAAAAGAATAACTGTAGTAACAAATATGTTGGAGATAGCAAATATTTTAGCAAAAGCAACCAATAATATTACGGTTGTAGTTGCAGCCGGGGTTTTAAATAAATCTCTTAATGGCTTTATTGGATCTTCAACTAATGATTTTATTAAAAAATATAAATTCGATAAATCTTTTATAGGAAGTTGTGGAATTGATGCCTTTGACAAAAGTATAACTACTTTTGAAATTGAGGATGGAATCACTAAGGCTACAATAATACAATCTAGTAAAAAGACATTTTTAGTTATGGAGAACAAGAAATTTTTTGTAGATGGTAATTATAAATTTGCAATGATTGATGATATAAATGCCATAATAACGGATGAAAAGCCTAATCAACAAATTATAGATGTATTAGAAAGTAATGAAATTGAATTGATATAGAATAGAAGTGAATCAATTAGTAGAGGTAGTTTTTTGCTACATATAAATTGATGATAAGTGTAAAGAGACAATTTATGCAATTTGAACATAATGATTGCATTAATTGTCTCTTTGATATGTTTACCTAAGCACAGAAATTTGCAATTGAGATATTACTCCTTTAACCACATTAAAATAGCATCTTCCTTGTTATCTTCATAGTACCCTTTTCGAATTCCCTCTTGTTTAAAGTTATATTTCTCATAAAGGGCTTTGGCAGCGGCGTTACTTTTTCTAACTTCGAGAGTATATGCTACACACCCTTGAGATTTACAATAAGATAGTAATTCTTCTAGGAGTTTAGAGGCTATTCCTTGTTTTCGATAGTTTGGATGTATTGCTATGTTTGTTATATGAGCTTCATCCAATACTATCCATGTTCCAGCAAATCCTACAACTTTATCATCAACTTTAGCAACAAAATATTTAGCAACAGGATTGGTTAGTTCCTGCATATAAGAACTTTTGCTCCAGCATATAGAAAAGCTCAACGAGCTTATATCTAAAATTTCATCTATATCTTCTTCTTTCATTAAATTTATAGCTATATTCACTATAATCTCATCCTTTGCTCGTATTCTCTTTCAGCCTGAGATTTTTTAAGATAAACTGGAGCGGAATTTGGATCGTCATATTCTCCGTTCTTTAATAGTATGCTGCCTATTTCGCCTAATGAAGAGGCACGAATTAAATTAAGGTGATTAGGAGGAAAATATGAATTTGGACAATTATCAATCAAATAATCTTTATATTTATCAACACCATCGCCTATAAAAATAACTTTTTCATTTTTGGATTTAATTATTTCTATAAGTTCATCAATATCCAATGCTGAATAATCTAATAGACGTTCCAATTTTATAGGTGAATTTGAATCATTATTGTTATTGCAAGTATATTCTCCTTTATATAGTGAAGTATAAACACTATTTCTTAAAGCATCCATTATAGGGCATATTATACCATCGAAATTAGATACGCTAAATGCAAGTGCATCTAAACTAGAAACACTAATGTAAGGCTTGTTACTTCCCAAGCTAAGACCTTTTATTGTTGCCATGCCTATTCTAAGTCCAGTAAATGAACCGGGACCCTTTGAAATAACATAGCCATCAATATCATCAATACTTAAGTTGTTATTGTTTAGCAACTCTTGAATTATAGACATTAGTATTATAGAGTGTTCTTTCTTATCGTTTAATGTAATTTCTCCAAGTAGTTTATCATCTTTCATCAAAGCAGCAGTTGCCACTTTAGAAGATGAATCTACGGCAAGAATAATCATATTTTCAACTCCTTTATATAATCATATCTTTTTCCATAAGCATTTAGCGTGATTTTCCTATAATCTTCGCCTTTGCTATAATCTTTCTTTATATCTATATGAAGTAAGTCATTTGGTAGAATTTCTTCTATATAATTTGCCCACTCTATTATTGATACTGCATCTGAAAATATATAATCATCAAATCCAATTGCATATATTTCATCAGGATCACTTACTCTATAAACATCGAAATGATTGAGCTTTAATCGACCGCTATCATATTCGTTCACTATAGTAAATGTTGGACTAGTAATATTATCGTTAATGCCTAATCCTTTAGCTATGCCCTTTGTAATATGAGTCTTACCTACACCTAAATCACCAGTTAAGCAGATTATATCACCGGCATTTAATAATTTGCCTAAATTTATTCCTAATTTAGCAGTATCATCTACATTATAAATTTCAAATTCCATGAAGTGCCTCCTTTAAGTGAGAATTAATTCTTATTAATTAGAATTTTATATCAATAACTTACATATAGTTATTATGTATAGAACCTAATAATTGTTAAATCTACAAACTCTCATCTTTTTATTTTATCTCAAAATTGCATAAAAGCAAATTAATAATGTATTAACTAATTTAATTATATAAAACAGGAAATAAGCATCCAAAAAAATGTAATAAATTTGTATATATTTATTTTAAATTAGTTGGTATAATAAAAACAGGTATATGCTAAAATTTAATTAACAGAGTAATTACTGAGGTAACATATGTAACTCAATATATATAAAGTGAATTATTTTATGTTTAACCTAATAAATGTTAATTAATAATTAACTTAAGAAATTAATTACAGTACATATTAAAAATAAAGTTATAAATGAAGTCAGTTAAATTTTGGAGGTGACTTGTCTTTGAAGAAAATTACCTTTGCCATGGTTATAATAACCATAGCATTGTCTTTTGGTATGAGTTTTTTTTCAAATCCTTTATTAGCTAATACTGAGAATAATAGAACTGAAAGCAGAGATAAATATCTAAATATAATGACAGTTAATAAACCACAATATTATATGGTTAAAAAAATTATAAAGGAAAAGAATAATGCAGAGTATATGTTTACTAATGAGAAAGATATTAGTGAATTTAAATATAGTGAAGATGTTTTAAATAATATATCCAATATGGATTTATTTATATATTCCGGTACATCTTTTGAACCATGGAGTGATTCACTAATTAGTGAATTGAAGAAAGGAAACCTTGGGATAATAAATTTAGCTAGAGGCATAAAATTATTAAATTATGGGCATGATAATGACACTAAAGAAAATCCTTACTATTTTGAAGGCATAGAAGAGTATAAAATAGCATTATACAATGTAAAAGCAGCTATTCAAGATAGAGATCCTCAAAATAGAGATTATTATGAGGAAAATTATAATGAAGCTATCAAAAATTTTGATACTAGCATAAAGGAATATAGTGAAAAACTAAAATCCTTAAGTGAATATAAATTTATTACATTAAATAATGATTTTGATTATTTAACTAAGTCTTTAAATTTAAACACTATTCAGCTTGATAATCATGAGTTAAGTGAGTTTATAAAAATTAATAATTTAGATCCTAAAAAAATAATAATAATAGTTGATGGTGAAAAAGGAACAAAATTAGATTTGTCAGGTTATAATACTATAAAGCTGTGGAAATATTATGGAGATATGTCTTTTGATGATTTGATTTTATACAATATAAAAGAATTATCAAAATGGGCTAAACCCAATGAAGTCGTAAATTCTAGTAATGCAAAATAGAATTACTTATTTTTTGAGTTATATATCCTTTTATTATTAGATATGATTATATACTGCACTAAAGAATCTGTAAATTTTGAATATAAATATAAAGTATCTTCTATTTAGTGTAGTTTTATTTTCATGATAATTAATTATAAAAATAAGTTGATTTCTTTATAGATATGTTATATAATGATTATTGTCTTAGGGGTATGGCTCAACGGTAGAGTAGTGGTCTCCAAAACCATTGGTTGTGGGTTCAAATCCTACTGCCCCTGCCACAAAAATCGTAGTACATTGTACTACGATTTTTTTACTTGCAAAAATAAACTCTTAGGACCTAGTGAAAGACGTAGCTTTATATTATTAAAAGTTTTCGGAATTTATTTCCTAATATTTATCATAGAGCAAGATTTAATCAAAAAGAAATTCATACAAAGTAATTTTAGAAATTAAAAAGTATTTTATAGTATGTCAATATTTAAAGTTGATTATATGTTGCTATTGCAGCATGAAAATGTAGAATATTTGCTTTAATAAGCAAATTAAAGATATATTAATCAAACATAAGTTGTACATTTATATATTATAAGAATTTGTAATGCAAAAGTTGATATAAGATGTTATTATAAACCAATAGTAGAACTAAAATAATTAATTTGAAAAATGTTGACAATGAAAAATAAAGAATATATAATGTGGATATAGTTTAGTATAAGTAAAAAAAATTAATATAATTTAAATTAGACAGAGAAGTCTTATTCCGTAATTTATGGAATAAGACTTTTTTATTTTACTAGAAAAATATTTATATGGGAGGAATTATAGAGTGGAATTTCTTAGAATAGAAAATATGACAAAGAAATTTAACAATGTTTTTGCAAATAATAATATTAATTTAATAATAAACAAAGGTGAAGTTCATACTCTTTTAGGTGAAAATGGAGCAGGAAAGAGTACACTTATGAATATTATTGTGGGATTGTACCAACCAACGAAAGGAAATATACACATTAATGGGAATATAGTGAAAATAGATTCTCCTGCAAAGGCAGTTAAAATGGGAATTGGTATGGTACATCAGCATTTTATGCTTGTGGAGGCTATGACTGTTTTTGAAAATATAATATTAGGAATAAGAAAAGATAAATCTATTTTTATTAAAAAAGACATTATTAGAAAAGACATAATGGAGCTTGCGAAGAAGTATGAACTAAATGTAGAACTTGATAAACAAATAACAGAAATATCATTAGGTGAACAGCAAAAGGTTGAGATACTTAAGGCATTATACAGAGGAGCGGAGTTATTAATTTTAGATGAGCCGACAGCAGCATTAACAGATCTTGAAGTTGTTGGATTATTTGAAATTATTAGAAAGCTTATAAGCGAAAAGAAGTCCGTTATTTTTATATCTCATAAGATGAGAGAAGTTTTAGAAATTAGTGATAAAATAACTATTCTTAGACAAGGAGAAACAATTAAAACATTAGATAAAAATAATACAAACTCAGAAGAACTTGCAAATCTTATGATAGGACGAGAGTTAGTTCAGAGTAAATATAAGAAAGTTAAAAGTACAAAAGAAAATATTATTTCAATAGAACATGTAGATTATAATAAGAAATCAAAACATAATGGATTATTTGATATTTCATTAACTATTGGTAAAGGGGAAATAGTTGGCATTGCAGGTGTTGATGGCAATGGGCAATCTCAATTAGCTCAACTGGTAACAGGAGTTATTTCACCAGATAATGGACAAGTTTTGCTGAAATCAAAGAGGATTTCAAAATTCTTACCGGAAAATTTTATAAATTCAAGTGTTTCACATATACCTGAAGACAGAAATAAGATGGGACTTATTGGAAATATGACCATTAAGGAGAATATGGTACTTAAAGATATAGAAAAATCACAATTTTCTCTGGGTAAAGGATGGTTTTTAAAGAAAAAAGAAATTACGAAATATGCGAACAAGATGAAAGAAAAATATGATATCAGATGTGATTCAGTAGAACAGGAAACAAGAAACCTTTCTGGTGGTAATCAGCAGAAAATTATTTTAGCACGTGAAATAGAAGAAAATCCAGAACTTTTGGTAGCAGTACATCCAACAAGAGGGTTAGATGTAGGAGCTACAAGATATGTTCATGATAAGATGATAGCCTCTAGAGATAAAGGCTGTGGAGTTTTGCTTATAAGTGCAGATTTTGATGAAGTATTAAAATTGTCAGATAGAATTTTAGTAATGTTTGAAGGAAAAATTGTTGGTATATTTTCAGGTGAAAATCCTCCAATTAACGAAATTTCCCTTGCTATGGCTGGAAAAACTAATGAAAATATGGAGGAAGTATTAGTATGAAATTAAAAAATGTCTTAATTAAAATGTTTATACCTATCATTTCAATAATATGTGCTTTTATAGTGGGTGCAATATTGATTACAACTATTGGAGGAAATCCAGGAGAGGCTTTCTTGTATTTATTTAAAGGTGCATTTGGAAATTTAACAAGTTTTGGGAAGACATTAGTTAAAGCAATACCTTTAATTTTTACGGGACTTGCAGCAACCTTTGCATATAGATGTGGTGTCTTTAATTTAGGAGCAGAGGGTCAATTTATTATTGGTGCTGTAACTAGTATATGGATTTCAGTAACTTTAAAAGGTGTATCAGGAGTTTGGCTTATTATATTAAGTTTAGTGCTAGGAGCAGCAGCTGGTGGAATTTGGGGTGCTATTCCGGGAATATTGAAAATTACAAGGGGATTAAACGAAATGATAGTTAGCATTATGCTCAACTATGTGGCCGTACTTTTTATGGGATATCTCTATACAGGTCCTTTAAGAGAAGGAAATGTTCCTCAGACAGAGGCTGTCAGTGATGCTTTAAAACTTGGACGAGTGTTTGGATCTAACGTACATACTGGTTTTATAATTGCTATAGTTTTAGCTCTTGTAATATATTATTTTTTATTTTACACATCAAAAGGATTTAAACTTCGTGCAGTGGGAATGAATGAAGTAGCATCCATGTATAATGGATTTTCTGTTAAAAAATTTATGTTAATGTCATTTATAGTTTCAGGAGCAATAGCTGGACTAGGTGGAAGTGTTGAACTTCACGGAGTACAATATCGTCTAATGTCTGGATTTGGAACTGGATATGGCTTTGACGGTGTGGCGATTGCACTCATTGGCCAATTAAATCCTATAGGTACTGTGCTTGTAGCGTATCTTTTTGCAATACTACGTACTGGAGCAAATACAATGCAGGTTGGTACTGGTATGCCAACTTCAGTAATAGATATCATTCAAGCGTTGGTTATTGTATTTGCAGTTGCAGGAAGTGCGCTTGTTAATCTTCCAAAAGTTAAACAGTTCTTTATTAATATAACTTCAAAGAAACAAACAAAGGTGGTGGAAGGATAATGGGGGACATTTTAAATGCAACGTTCATTCAAGAATTGCTTTTATCTACAGTGCGTATGGCAACTCCTATTTTAATGGTAGCAATTGCTGAACTTTATTCAGAACGTGCTGGACTGGTGAACATTGGACTTGACGGAATTATGGCTTTTGGTGCACTTATTGGATTTTTAGTGGGATATGCTACAGGGAATCCTTACATTGGAGTTTTAGCAGGGGCAGTTGGAGGAATACTTGTTAATATGATTTATGCTTTTTGTGTAATACATCTTTGTGCAGAACAAATAGTTTATGGTATGGCGATTAACATATTTGCACCTGCTATAGCATCATTTATTTATAAGATATATTTTGGAATAAATTCATCATTAATACAAGGCCCTTTAATGGAAGCGGTGCCTATTCCTTTGTTAAGTGATATACCTGTTATAGGTACAGTATTATTTGATCATACACCTATAGTATACTTCACATATTTAATGGTGCCTATAACTGCAATATTTTTAAATAAGACAAAGGCAGGTTTAAATTTTAAAGCTGTAGGGGAATATCCTAAGGCGGCAGAATCACTAGGAATTCATGTGGTTAGACAGAAATATATTGCAAGCATTATATGTGGAGCTTTAGCTGGTATTGGAGGAGCTTATCTTACAACTTGTTATATTAACACATATTCCGATGGAGTAGTGTCAGGAAGAGGCTTTATTGCATTGTCAGCAGTAATATTTGGAAGATGGATGCCAGGCGGAGTATTATTAGCAGCATTATTATTTGGATTTGCCGATGCTCTTCAATTAAGGATGCAGGTAGCTAGCGCAGATACTCCTTATCAGCTGCTTGCAATGATTCCATATCTTTGTACACTATTTGCATTGGCATTCTTTGGAATAAAAAAGGCAGGTCCAAAGGCAAATGGAAAACCATATTTCAGAGAAGAACGTTAATAAAAGAAATCTAAATTATAGGTTTTACCTACAATAATTATAGATAAAAGCAATAAACAAGGTAGTGTAAAAAATATATGAAAAATCAATCCAACTACCATTTAATGTTAAATTATGTTTGCTAGTTGCCCTTGACACACCTAAAGATAAATGGTCTTAGGCAGTTAAGGACGGGTGAATGATAATTTTGAACATGACTAATAGACCCGCCTATTGAGATATTTTACCATTTATCTTTGTGGGCGTGTCAAGGGTGCGTTTCACCAACTGCTTTAGATCATTAGGCAGTTATTGTACAGTTATTTAGAACAAAGTCTTGAGATAGTTCAATAAATTTGCACCATCTAGTAGGCATGTTGGACATTGACTCTAACTCTTCAAGGATTACAGGAGTTTTGCCTTCAAGGGCAGAATGTGGTCTTAGAAAGTTAAAGTATGCCACAAACATAGTTACAAATGCAACCGACCCGTTAGGACTTCCGAAGCCAGTAGTAGCTCTATAATTGCCTTTAAAGGTTCGGTTAAGACGTTCAATAATTTGCTTCAATGGCCTATATTCTTTTGAAACTTCATCTTTATTGGTTAAGCCTATAACTTGAGTAACATCGAATTTTATACTATGGCTTGCAAAGAAGTGCTGTGCAAGAAGATATATAGGGTTACCATCAGTTATAAGATTAAGATCTTCAGGTATTTCTTTTAACTTACTTAGAACATCATCGATGGCTTTTACAGCCGTTTCGGTATCTCTATGTGGTGATACTCTGTAAGATAGAATAATCTTTTTAACAGCATCAAAAAAGAAGAAAATATAGTTCCACTTACCGTTAACTTTTATGTAGGTTTCATCGCCGCAGAAAGAGTCAGAAAGTTTATAATCGTAGTTATCTATAAATGGCTTAACTACAATTGAAACGGCATTAACATAGTTTAAAATTGCTTGATGAGATATTTTAATATCATGAATATCTTTAAGCAATGCAGCTGTCTTTCTGGAAGATAAACCGTAGTTAACGTAGTAAGTTAGAATGAGTCCTAAGGTGTAAGAAGAAATCATAATGTTTGGAAGAGAAACCTTTGATTTTACCGGACTTTCTTTAGAAAGTGGCTTAAAGTCAAAAGTGAAATCTCTAAATATGTATCTAACTTTGAACTTACCAGGATTCTTCTTAAAATCTTGTTTTTCAGATTTTGTCATTGATTTAAGATTATTTTGGTAAAAAGAGCAATTATCATTCTTACACTTATAAACGTAGAAATCCTTACGCGCCTTGATTCTTTCAAGTGTTTTACTGCAGTGAGGACATCTTAACACTATGGATTTCTGATAGTAATTTTTAGGATTGAATGTGGTATCACAGACTTTGCAAAGATATTGTCCTCGGCCTCCGTTATTATCGTAAAGATAGGTATGTGGAGCACCACACTTAGGACAGATAACATCCTTAGGAGCTAACGCTTTGTTTTTGCGAGGTTTCACAGGAGCAAATTCTTTGCCGTGCTTAAACTCATATTCAGCTATTAGAAGCTTATAGTTAAGTTTTTCGGGAACATCAAAGATTGGTTGATCATCTACTTGAAGCTTTCGGTATTCTTTCTTAACAGGTTCGTCCGAAATGCTTTTAAGCAAGTTTTTGCCAACCAGCAAAGTCATGAGATACTTTATAATTTCAATAAGATAAATTACAGTTTCAAGAAGAAACTTATTAATCATGGTAATAGCTTGCCTCCTTTTTTAGTTCAGTGTTTTTGTTTTGCAAGTATAAAATATCTTAACTTTTTGGGGGTGGCAAGTTATTTATATAAAAAATAAGAAAAATTAAAGGGTTGCTGCCTTAGTTAGATAAAAAACTTTGACAGTACCATAAACAAATGGAGGGGTAATATATGAAAAAATTATTATCATTAGTATTAACAATGTGCACATTAGTTGCATTACTAGCTGGGTGTGGAGGTTCAAAAACTACTGAAACTTCAACAAAAGATTCAAAGGATGCAAAAAATAAAACCTATAAAGTTGCAATGATTTCTGATACTTCAATTTCTGATGGGGGATGGGGAGCTGCATGTTATAATGCGATGGTTACTGCTGCAAAAGAAAAGGGCTTTGAAACTCAATATACAGATGGCCTTAAGACAGCGGATTTTGCTCAAAGCATACGTTCATATGCAGATTTAGGATATGACTTGATTTTTGCACCAGGTAATCAATATTCAGATGCAGTAAAGGAAGTAGCCAAAGATTATCCGGATGTACATTTTGCATTATTAAATGGTACAGTCGAAACAGATAATATAGTTTCTCTTTTACCAGATGCAGAGCAAATAGGCCAAATGGCAGGTGCTCTTGCAGGTCTTATGAGCAAAACTAATAATATTGGTTTTATTGGAGGTATGGAATTAGATACTACAAAAACTAAACTTGAAAGCTATGAAGCAGCAGCAAAAGCTGTTAATCCAAATATCCAAGTTGCATCAGCTTATGCAGGTTCATTTAGTGACACTGCAAAGGGGATGGAAATTGCAAATTCTATGATAACATCTAAGAATGTAGACGTAATGTTTGGTGACGCAAGTGCTGTTGATTCAGGAGCACGCCAAGCATTAGCTAATAAATCAAATACATATGATATTGGTCAGCCAAGTGATCTTGTAAAGGATGATAAATCTGGCATAATAATTTCTAGTGTAGTGACAGATAATGCAGCTATGATAAAACTTTGTATGGATGATGTTATAAACGGCAAGTTTGGTAATAAAACTATATATGGAAATATTGAAAATGGATCTTTAAGTGTTGGTACATTAAGTGATAAAGTGCCACAAGATATTAAGAGTAAATATTTGGAGATAGTTGATAAGATTAAGGCTGGTACCTTTATTAAAAAATAATTAAAAAATGAAAAGCCTCCGTTTTCTCGGAGGTTTTTTTATCATATAGAATTTACTTAGATCAAGGAGGTTAAAAATGAAGTTACATAAGTTAAAATTAAATAGTATTAGAACTAAGCTGGTTATTAGTTTGTTCGGAATATGTATAATACCATTAATTATTCTTGGATATGGTTCTAATAAACAAGCTAAGTTAATTCTTAACGAAAAATTAAAGACAACAAGTCAGCAAACACTTTTAGAGATGAATGATGGAATTAATAATTATTTTAATGGTTTTAGCAGCATGACTAACATGTTATCAAGTAATTATAACTTTATTAATTCTGATAAGGAGGAAGCATATTCATTTACAGCAGCAATGTTACAGAACGTAAAAGAAAGTAATAGAGATATTTATAGTGTATATTTTGCAACAGAAGATGGAAAATTTGAAATATACCCCAATGAAAAAATGCCCTATGGTTATAATCCCAAAGAGAAAAGTTGGTATAAGAAAGCGCTTGAGGGTAATCATCAAGTAATAATAACTTTACCATTTCAAGATGCTCAAACGGGAAAAAATGTTGTAGCTATAGCAAAAGCCGTAGAAAGGGATGGAAATGTAATAGGTGTCTGCGCAATGAGTGTTTCAGTTGATACTCTTTTAGAAAAGATAGGAACAAAGAAAATAGGAAATACAGGATATATTTTTATTTCTGACATTGAAGGAAAAAATATGATAGTTAATCCTAATAAAGATTTAATCGGTAGTGATAATGCATCTAAACAATCATTTTGGCAAGATGTAAAAACTCAAGATAAGGGATTTGTAACTTATGAAGATAATAATGTAAAGAGGTTTGGAGTTTATGAAACCAATAAGGCTACAGGCTGGAAATTAGTAGCTACATTAGATGAAAAAGAAATAATTAATGATACGAATTCCATATTGACTACCACATCAATTATAACTTTAGTTATAAGTCTAACTTCAATAATTTTATCCTTATTATTAAGTAGAGGTATAGCGGAAAATATAAAAAAACTAAAAGGAGTATTTGAAAAGGCTTCTAAGGGAGATTTAACAGTATCTATGGTCACATATACAAAAGATGAATTTATGGATTTATCAAACTCTTTTAATGAGATGATAAGAAATATATCAAGGCTTATGGAGAATGTTACAAAATCATCTAAAACAGTATTAGAAACTTCATCAAATTTGGCTAGCATGTCACAGGAAGTAACAGCCTCTATAAGTGAAGTTTCAAAAGCAATAGAAGATGTTTCACAAGGTGCAACAACTCAATCACAAAATGTCCAAAATGGAGTTTTAGAAATGAATGATTTATCAAATAGACTAGATAAAATTAGTAAAAATTCTTATGAAATGGATAAGCTTTCTAAAAAAACTAAAGAGTTAGGATCTAAAGGATTATCTATGGTAGATATATTAGCGGAAAAATCAAATAAAACTAAACTTGCGTCTAATGAAGTTAACGACATAGTTCAGGACATGAATGAAAGTACTAAAATAATAAATACAATATCTGAAAAGATATCTCAAATAACAGAGCAAACTAATCTTTTATCTTTAAATGCAAGTATAGAGGCTGCACGTGCAGGTGAAGCTGGTAAAGGGTTTGCTGTTGTAGCAGAAGAAATAAGAAAACTTGCAGAGCAGTCTAAGACGGCAACAGAAGAAATAAAGAATATCATAGTAAATATACAAGAAAAGTCAAATACAGTTGTAAAGGCTATTAAAGTTACAGAACAGGTAATAAATGAACAAGATTTATCAGTTAACAACACACATGATATATTTAATGAAATTCTTAATTCAATTGGGGGGATGATCAATAAGGTTGAGGAAGTAAAACTATCTGTTGCTGATATAGATAAAAAAAGTGCAGAGTAGTAACAGAAATTGAAAATATTTCATCTATATCACAAGAAAATGCAGCTGTATCAGAAGAAGTGACAGCTTCAACAGAAGAAATAAGTGGGGCTATGGATAAGTATACTGAATATGCAGACGAGCTTCAATTATTAGCAGAAAAGTTAAATTTAGAAATAAAAAGATTTAAGATAAATTAAGATATGCAATGAATTTAATTTCTATAGTTTTGTGTCGACCGAAGCTTCGAATATTTAATAATAGTTTATATAAAGTAGGCTCAGCTCAAATTCGCATTTGAGTCATAAGAAAACATTTTTACTGAGATCATGACTATGGAAGATACAAGTAATACATATTTAAATGCTAATAGTTGATATTAGGATTTATATGATATAACAGTTAGCTATTATCAACGAAAAAAATTAATAAGTAAATTTATACATAAAGATAGTTTTTGCGTTATAATTTTATTGTTATATAATATTATAACAATAAAATAGTTTAAAAATGAATATTTAATAGTATAATATTTTTTATACTTTATAAATTTAGAATTCCAAATAGAATAATGGTTTGAAATTATTTATTACTTATATAAAATAATAGATAATAGGAGATTTTAGAGGAATTCTATAAAAATGTTCTTAGTATTAGGAGAGATTTTATATGATTGGAGAAAAAATAAGAGAAAGAAGACAACAATTAGGATTGAGCCTAAAGGAATTAGCTGAAAAAACAGATTTGACATCTGGTTTTTTAAGTCAAATAGAAAGAGATTTATCAGAGCCATCAATTTCATCACTACGAAAAATTGCAGAAGTTTTGGGAGTGGCTGTGTTTTACTTTTTAATAGATAATAAGGTTAAAAACCCAGTAGTAAGACATAATGAAAGGAAGAAAATAAGATTCTCAGAATCTCATATGACATATGAACTACTATGCCCAGATATGGATAGGCAACTTGAAATGTTTATGGCTAAGCTGGAGCCAGGAGCCATGACTTGTAGTGAACCATTGACTCACCCCGGAGAAGAAGTAACCTATGTTTTAAAGGGAAAGATGTGGATAAAAATAGGCACAGATGAGTATACCCTCGAAGAAGGTGATACAATTTACTATTTTGGAACAACTCCACACCAAATTATTAATACTGGTTCAGAAGAACTAATATTTATTTCAACCATTACTCCTCCTCAATTCTAAAAAATAATACAATTATTATGAATTTATTGACAACATCTCTAAGAAATGATATTATACATACATTAAATAAATTTAGTCACATTAAACTTATATTGACGATGAAGTCATCACATGATCATTTGTGGTGGCTTTTTTTTATTGGTACGGGATATTGAATAGTATTCTTTAATTAAATAAACATAGAGTAGACGGTTTGTGCAAAGGGGTATCTTATCAGTAATCTATTGTTAAATAATTAATAAGAGTAAGATGTATCATAAAAATTAAGTATAGGTAAAAATAATAACAATTGATTTTATGTATTAAGAGTAGAGAGGATAATCATAATGACTGAAAATTTTAAGAATGTTAATTTTAAAAGGAAAAATGAAAAGAAAACATCATTAGATTTTTTAAATATTGATGTTGCAAGAAAAGCACAAAAATTTCATAGCAATTTTCATAATTACAGTATGACTCCGCTTACTGAACTAAAGAATTTAGCTAGTACTTTAGGTGTGAGTAATATATATGTAAAAGATGAGTCATACAGATTTGGATTAAATGCATTTAAAGTGCTTGGAGGAAGTTATGCGATAGGTAATTATATTGCTGAAAAACTAGGACAAGATATAGATAATCTACCATACGATAAAATAACTTCTGATGAAGTGAAAAAAGAACTTGGGGATATAACATTTATTACTGCAACAGATGGAAATCACGGGCGTGGTGTTGCATGGACAGCGAATAGATTGAGACAAAAATCTGTAGTATATATGCCAAAAGGTAGTTCATTAGAGAGATTAAATAATATAAAAGCCGAAGGGGCAGATGCTTCAATAACTGATATGAATTATGATGAGGCTGTAAGGTTTTCAAATGATTTAGCTGAGAAAAATGGATGGGTAATGGTTCAAGATACAGCATGGGAAGGTTATGAAAAAATACCAACTTGGATTATGCAGGGATATACTACAATGGCATATGAAGTATATATGCAGTTGCAAGAAATGAAAGAAGATATGCCAACACATATTTTTCTACAAGCAGGGGTTGGAGCTTTTGCAGGAGCAGTTCAAGGATTTTTTGCTAGTGTCTATGGTGAAAAAAGACCAATAACAACGATAGTTGAACCTAATAAGGCCGATTGCATTTATAGAACTTCAGAGAAAAATGATGGAAAGCTCCATTTTGTGACAGGTGATATGGATACAATAATGGCAGGACTTGCTTGTGGAGAACCATGCAGAATAGGGTACGAAGTTCTACGCGACTATAGTGATAATTTTGTATCATGTCCAGACTATGTAACAGCAAAAGGCATGAGAGTTATGGGAAATCCTGTTGAGAGTGATAAAAAGATTATTTCAGGAGAAAGCGGAGCAGTTACCATTGGGCTTATTGCAGAAATTTTCGAGAATAAGGATTTACAATGGTTAAAAGAAGAATTAAAGCTTGATGAAAATTCAAGAATACTTTGCTTCAGCACTGAAGGAAATACAGATAAAGAAAGCTATAGAGATATAGTATGGAATGGAAAGTACCCAAGCCATAGATAAACAATATATAATTTAGACTCATGTGACGCTTACCGAAATTATAAAATTTTTATTCCGGAAAATTAAGGAGGGTGGAATGAGATGAAAGGTTGCAAAAATGATATTAAAATTTTAAAAGGAAATATAGTATATACAGAAACAAGTGAATTGTTTAATATAGTCGAAAGTGGATATATAGTAGTTTGCGGGAATTTTGTTGAGGGAGTATATAAGGAGTTGCCAGAAAGATATAAAAATATAAAGATTGATGATCATGGAAACAAACTTATAATTCCTGGTTTTGTAGATTTGCATACTCATGCTTCTCAATTTGCCATAAAAGGTATTGGGTATGATAAAGAATTGTTGCCTTGGCTTAAAACATATACTTTTCCAGAAGAAGCAAAATTTCAAGACTTATCTTACGCTAAAAAGGTGTATAAGGAATTTACTGATGACCTATATGCAGAAGGAACTACAAGAGCTGTTATTTTTGCAACAATTCACCCTGAAGCTACAGAAGTTTTAATGAGCTTAATTGAAGAAAAAGGAATAATATCATATGTGGGAAAAGTGAATATGGACAGAAATTGTCCTGATATATTAAGAGAAGACAGTGAAGAGTCAATAAAAATGACTATAAAGTGGTTGGAGAATTGTAGCAAAAAATATAAATTCGTAAGACCTATAATCACACCAAGATTTGTGCCAAGTTGTACAGGATACCTAATGAAAGCGTTAGGTAATATCGCAATAAACCGAAATATGCCAGTTCAATCACATCTATCAGAGAACTTATCAGAAATTAAATGGGTAAGGGAATTACACCCAGAATGTAAAAACTATGGTGATGTATATAATCAATCAAATCTTTTTGGACAAACTAAAACTATAATGGCTCATTGTGTTCACTTAACAGAAGAAGAGATAGACACAATTGAAAGAAATAATGTTATGGTAGCACATTGCCCAACTTCTAATGTAAATTTATCAAGTGGAATATCTCCAATAAATAAACTATTAAAGAGAAAAGTTAAAATAGGACTTGGATCAGATATAGCTGGTGGAGAAAGTTTAAGTATGTTTTCTGTAATGGCATGCGCAATTAAAATATCAAAAATAAAAAAAGCAGGCTTTATGGAAGATGAAAAATCTTTAACACTTCAAGAAGTTTTTTATTTAGCAACAAAAGGTGGAGGAAGTTTTTTCGGAAAGGTTGGAAGTTTTGAAAAAGGATATGAATTTGATGCCTTAGTAATAGATGATGATAACTTATGGAAAATTGATAAAGGAACAATTGAAGAAAGATTAGAAAGATTAGTATATCTAGGTGATAAGAAAAATATAACAAATAGATACGTATGCGGAAATGAAATATAAGAAAGGTAGGTTATTTATGGATAAGGATAGAAAAGAAAAATTAATAAAACTTTGCCAAGATATTATTAGAATTCAAAGTTACTCAGGTAACGAAGGAGAGGTAGTTAGATGCTTGGAAGAGAATATGAAAAGTATTGGTTTCGATGAAATTATTATAGATAAGTATGGAAGTATAATTGGAAAAATAAAAGGGAACAAACCAGGGAACAAAGTACTTTTTGATGCCCATATTGATACAGTTCCAGTAAATAATCCAGAAGAATGGAAACATGATCCCTTTGGAGCTGAAATAGATGAAGATAAGATTTATGGAAGGGGCACGTCTGATATGAAAGGTTCTTTAGCAGCTATGATAATTGCAGCAGAATATTTCGCCAAGGACAATAACAGGGATTTCCCAGGAGAAATATATATTGCTGGAGTAGTCCATGAAGAATGTTTCGAAGGAGTTGCAGCGAGAAATATAAGCGAACTTGTAAAGCCAGATTATGTGGTAATAGGGGAAGCCTCTGAGCTTAATCTTAAAATAGGGCAACGTGGACGTGCTGAAATTTTAGTTGAGACCTTTGGAGTTCCTGCTCATTCAGCTAATCCGGAAAAAGGAGTAAATGCAGTTTATAGCATATCTAAAATAATAAATAAGCTTCAAGAAATTAAATATGAGGAAGATGAGTTTTTAGGAAAAGGAATTCTAGAACTTACAGATATTAAATCATCACCTTATCCGGGAGCATCTGTTGTGCCAAGTTATTGTAAGGCAACCTATGATAGAAGGTTACTAGTTGGTGAAACTAAAGAAGGTGTTTTAGACCCAATAATAAAATTAATAGATGAGTTGAAAAATGAATCATCTAATATTAATTACAAGGTCTCCTATGCTAAAGGAACAGAGAAATGTCATACAGGAGAAGTGATTGAAGGAGAGAGATTCTTTCCAGCATGGTGTTATAAAGAGAATGAAGCATTTGTACAAAAAACTTTCAAAGGTTTATGTGATATGGGGTTGAATCCAAAGATAACTAACTATTCTTTCTGCACAAATGGAAGTCATTATGCTGGAGAAGCTAACATAAAAACTATAGGATTTGGTCCATCAAAAGAAAACATAGCACACACTATTGATGAATATATTGAAATAGAACAGTTATCCAAGTCATGTGAAGGTTATTATAAGATAATGGAAACATTATTAGGATTAGAGGAATAAGAAAATGAAATGGATGATAAGTAATGGAACTATAGTTGATGGAACTAATAAACCAGCATACAGTGGAGATTTAATAATAAGTGACGATACAATTATAGAAATTGGTGATTTAGAAAGTAAAAGGGAAGTCATGGATTATGTATTGGATGCAAGTGGCTTGACTGTTGCTCCAGGATTTATTGATACACATAGTCATTCAGATTTAGAAATCTTAAGTAATCAAAATATAAGGCCTAAGATTTACCAAGGGATAACAACTGAGGTTTTGGGACAAGATGGTATATCTATGGCCCCGCTACCAAGTAAATTCGTTAAGGATTGGAGAAAAAATCTAAGTGGCCTTGAGGGTGACAGTGATGAGATTTCGTGGGATTATAAAACAGTAAAAGATTATTTTAATGCAATTGAAGATAGAGGATTAGTATCTAACGTATGTTATCTTGTGCCTCACGGCAATATTAGAATGGAGGCAATGGGGCTTTCTTCAAATAAAGCGGACAAAGAGGACATAGAAAGTATGAAATTAATTCTACGAAGAGAGCTTGAGTCAGGTGCTATTGGACTATCTTCAGGACTTATATACATTCCATGCGCTTATGGTGATACAGAAGAGTTAATTGAGCTTTGCAAAGTAGTTGCGGAATATAATAAGATTTTTGTAGTACACCAAAGAAGTGAAGCAAATGAAATTATTGATTCAATGAAAGAAATAATTAGGATTGGTAAAGAAAGTGGTGTAAAAATACATTTTTCTCATTTTAAAATTTGTGGGAAAAATAATTGGCATAAAATAGATGATATAGTTTCTCTTATAGAAGAAGCAGAAAAAGAAGGAGTAAAAATATCTTTTGATCAATACCCTTATGATGCTGGAAGTACGATGCTTAGTGTCATAATCCCGCCATGGGTTCATAATGGTGGAACTAATAAAATGCTGGAAAGAATAAAATCAAAAGATTTAAGGCAAAAGATTATTAATGAAATATATGAAACAAATTGTAATTGGGATAATTTTATTGAATTTGCAGGTATAGATGGAATATATATTACTTCAGTAAAAACATATAAGAATAAAGAGATAATAGGGAAAAACTTAAAAGAACTAGGTGAAATAAGGAATCAAGATCCGATAGAAGCAACGTTAGATTTATTAATAGAAGAAGAAAATGCAGTTGGCATGATTGATTATTACGGATCAGAAGATCATATAATCCAATTTATGAAAAGGCCAGAACAAAATTTTTGCACTGATGGTTTGCTTGGAGGAAAGCCACATCCAAGGGTATATGGGGCTTTCCCAAGAGTATTAGGTCGATATGTCAGAGAGCTTAATGCTTTAACATTGGAAGAAGCAATATATAAAATGACTAGTAAATCTGCGGTCACAATGGGAATAAAGGATAGAGGATGCCTTGATGTCGGATTTAAGGCAGATATAGTAATATTTGATAAAGATAAGATAATGGATAAAGGTACATTTATAGAACCTGAGCAATATCCAGAAGGAATATCATATGTAATTGTAAATGGAAATATTGTTGTAGAAAATGAAAATTACTCTCCTGGCAACTATGGAGCTATTATAAAGTGAGAAACTTAGAATGAACTTTCATTATATTATTAATATGCTAAGAATGATACATATTAGATGAAGAGGGTCGAAGAATGATGGATGTAGATGGAGTTATACTAGCAGCGGGATATTCAAGTAGAGCTAATGCTTTTAAAATGGAACTTGAAATTAATAATAAGCCAATCTTACAGAGATGCATAGAGGCTTTATATGATAACTGTAATAATATAATAGTAGTTAGTGGGTATAAGCATGAGAAGATAAATAGATTGGTAGAAAATTATACAAAGGCAAAAGTAGTATATAATGATGAATTTCATAAAGGAATGTTTAGTTCTATAAAAAAGGGAATACGAGATGTTACAGCATCAAAATTCTTACTTACTCCTGGAGATTATCCGTTAATAAATAAAGATATAATAGAGAAATTACTAAGTGAAGAGAAGGAAATAGTTATACCAAGCTTTAATATGAGAGGCGGACATCCGATTTTATTAGGTAGAAATCTAATAAGAGAAATATTACAAGAACCTGATGATTCTAATTTAAAAAAATATTTGAGTAAGAAGCAGTGCTCATACCTTAATATAGATGATAAAGGAATATTGTTGGATGTTGATACTATGGAAGATTACGAAAATGTGAAAAATATTATTGAAAAATAATTATAATAATAAATTATTTTCAATATTATTGACTTATTAGAGAAGGGCGATATATAATATTTAATAAAAATAAAAAAATTTAATAAAAGTTAAGCATAGACAAAGAGGTCTTATTTCAAAATCAGAAGTAAGGCCTCTTTTTGTTTTTATTACTCAAAAAATTCTAATAAGGCTAAATTAAGAAGAATTTTAGATAAGTATAATATAAAAATTTAGAATTTAAATTCAAAAAGTTATATTAAATATATGGAAAATTTATAGGCTAATTATTACTTAAAAGGATAACAGATATGAAAAGAAAATTTTAAACTTATCTAAAAGGAGGAGATTTTATTTTTGATTTGGGGATATTAAATGGAAGATTATATTTAGAAGGAAATTTTATATACAGCAATTTATATATAAAAAATGGAATTATAGATACAGTATCTACATCAATTTTAGATTGTAAAGAAAAATATGATGCTAAAGGAAAAATGGTTTTACCAGGTTTCATAGATGCACATGTACATTTTAATTTAGGTGTTGGAGAAAATGTTTCAATTGATGATTTTTTTGAAGGTTCAAAAAAGGCAGCTATGGGAGGGATAACAACATTTATAGATTTTTTAGATCCAATTAATAATGTTGATCAGTTAGATGAAGCTTTTAATAAAAGATATGAACTAGCAAAAAAAAGTGTTGTTGATTATGGTTTTCATGTGACACTTGGAAATCCAGATGGAGATGTTAAAGAACTCCTAAACAAAAGTTCTTTACTTGGCATGCCAACTATAAAATTATTTACAACATATGCATCAACTAATAGACAAACAAAGGATTATTACATAGATGAATTACTAAAGTATTCAAAGAAAACGAAAACTAGAGTATTAGTTCATGCAGAAAATAATGACATGATAAGAGAAGAAAATATTTTGGTAAAAGATCATGAAAAAGCAAGACCAGCACTATCAGAAATTACAGAAGTTTTAAAATTAGCTGAAATGGCAAGATATAGAGATGGCCTTTTATATATTGTTCATACCAATTGTGGAACTACCCTTGAAAGACTAAAGGAAGTTTATTTAGATGAATTACATTCAACGATAGTATTAGAAAGCGCACCTCATTATTTTAGATTTAGCTCTTCATTATATGAAAAAGAAGATGGATATTTATATACTATGACGCCACCTTTAAGAAGTGAAGAAGAAAGATTAAAGATGATTAATAATATAGATGCAATTGATGTAATAGGTACAGATCATTGTCCGTTTTCTAAAAGATTAAAAAATAAGAAATATACAAGTGAAATTCCCATGGGAATAGATGGAGTAAAATATTCATTTTTAAATATGTTTACTCTTTTTGGAGAAAGTATAATTTCTAAATTTACAGTAGAACCTTCAAAGATTCATGGATTATATCCTAAAAAAGGAACGATAATGCCGGGAAGTGATGGAGATATAGTGGTTTTTGACCCAAATAAGACAACTAAAATAGCGGATGATAATTCTGTTTATCATGACGAAATTTTGAAAGGTGAAATAAGTGCAACTATATCTAAAGGAAAGATTGTAGTTAGTGAAGGTGAGTTTTTAGGCGGACAAGGTGAGTATTTACCAAGGAGGTTACAAGTATGATTAAAGCATTAATAAATGTCAATATATTTAATTTTGATTCATTAAAGGAAAAATCTTATGTGTTATTTGATAAACAAATAATTGAAGTGGGTTCCATGGAAAACTTTAAGGGAGCAGATGAAGTATATGACTGTAATAATCAAATATTAATGCCCGGACTTGTAAATTGCCATAGCCATATATATTCAACCTTTGCTAGAGGGTGGATTACCGAATTTGATCCCAAAAGTTTTGTAGATTTATTAGAGCAAATGTGGTGGAAATTAGATAAGGTTCTTGATGAAAAAGATATTTATTATAGTGCTCTTGTAAGTGGAATTGAATTTATAAAAAATGGAGTAACTACAGTAGTAGATCATCATGCTAGTGGGAGAAAAATAAGAGGCAGCTTAAATTTATTAAAAAGGGCTTTATGTGATTATATAGGAATTCGAGGAGTATTTTGCTTCGAAAGTAGCGATAGATTCCCAATAGATGAATGTATCGAAGAAAACATCGAGTTTAGTAAAATTCATTCAACTATGACAAGTGGATTATTTGGAATGCATGCATGTTTGACATTAAGTGATGAGTCTTTGAAGAAAATAGCAGATAGAAGTAAAGGAATGCCGATACACATTCATGTTGGTGAAAGTGATGAGGATAATATAGAAAGTATTGAGAAATTTAAAAAAACACCTATCGAAAGATTAGAGGAACATGGATTGCTTAGAGAAAACTCGATTTTATCACATTGTATCTATTTAAGTGAAAATGATATGGATATTTTAAAAAAGTATAAGGTTTATGTAGCATTAAATCCTACTTCCAATTTTAATAATGCGGTGGGTTTAGCAGATGTATTGGAACTTGAGAAGAGGGAAATAAAATGTCTTTTAGGTAATGATGGGCTTGGATTTAATTTAACTAGAGACATGATTAATTTAATGTTTGGAATGCATTTAAAGTATAAGAATCCTACAGCATATGCTTTAGGGAACATTAAGAAGATTATAGAGAACAACTACGAGTATGCAAGCAACATTTTAGGCTGCAAGCTTGGAAAAATTGAAGAAGGGTACGAAGCAGATTTTTTGACTTTAGAATATAATGCACCTACGCCAATAACAGAAAATAATTTATTCGGTCATTTTTTTTATGGAATGTTAGATAATTTTAAGCCTAAGAATGTTTGGTGCAATGGTGAAATTAGATTAAAAGATTATAAGGTATTGCAGGATGAAGAGAAAATATACAAAGAATCAACTCAAATAGCACATGAGATTTGGGAAAAGTGTAAGGAGAAATAATATATGAATTTAAGTACAAGTTTAAGCGGAATATATTTGGAAAATCCATTAATGCCGGCATCAGGCCCATTAGTTGGAGATTGCGAAAAAATGAAAATAATATCTGACTTTGGAGTTGGAGGAATTGTCACAAAAACAATATCTAGCAAAGGGGCAGAAGTAGTTAGGCCATGCATATATGGTGGACAAGACTTTGTTATGAATGCTGAGCTATGGTCAGAATATGAGCCAGAAGTATGGTTAGATAAATTTCTACCAGAAATAAAGGCAGAGATAAATAAACCATTATTTATAAGTGTAGGGTATTCAAAAGAGGACATGGAAAACTTAATTCCAAAGCTAGATAAGTATGCTGATGCTTTTGAAATATCAACTCATTATGTAGGAAAAGATTTATCAGCAATACAAGAAACGTTAATGACTATAAGAAAGCATACCAAAAAGCCAGTTTATATGAAAATGAGTCCACATATACCTGATCCAGTAGGATTTGCGAAAATGGTTATAGAAAACGGTGGTAATGGAGTTGTAGCGATTAATTCTCTAGGACCAACTATGAAAATAGATGTAGCATCAAGAAAAGTATTAATAGGGAATAAAGAAGGAGAAGTATGGACTTCAGGGCCAGCAATAAAACCAATAGCTTTAGCACTTATCAACAAAATTAAGAAAGCCCTTCCACAATGTGAAATAATTGGTGTAGGCGGGGTAGCTTCAGCAGAAGACGTAATAGAATTTTTACTTGCTGGAGCAACTGCAGTTCAAATGTTGTCTGCTGCTATGCTTAAAGGAAAGGATTTATATAAAAAGATAGTTGAAGATCTTCCAAGTGCTTTAGAAAAGTATGGATTTAACTCTATTGAAGAAGTATTAAATACTGAATTACAAACTGGTAATGTAAAGTATGATCCTATTTATCCATCTATTGATTACGACAAATGTGTTAACTGCAAATTATGCGAAAATATATGTCCATACTTTGCAATTAGCAGTAAAAATGAAAAAGTAGAAATGGACAAGAGTAAATGTTTTGGATGTGGATTATGTGAATCTAAATGTCCAAAGAAAGCAATCAAAAACGTATTTTAATTTTAGCTCCTTATGAAATGGAGGAAAGATTATGGATAGTATAAGAAAATCAGTTATAAAAGCTGATCATAAAATTAAGGTAGACGGAAGTGCTAAATATATTGCGGATATTAAATTTAAAAATAGTTTATATGCTAAGACTCTTCGTTCAGAAAAATCAAAGGCTGTTATAAAAAGAATTTTTATTCCTGAGTTAAAAGATGGTTATTATGTAGTTGAAGGAAAAGATGTTCCTGGCTTAAACAAGGTGAAGATAATTCAAAATGACATGTCGGTTTTTTCCGACAAAGAAGTTAATTATATAGGAGAACCGATCCTTTTAGTGTTAGGGCCGGATCTTGAAGAAGTTATAAGTATTTTAAATGATATTAAGGTTGAGTATGAAGAGGGCACTCCTGTTTTTGACATGAGAAATTCAACGGAAATATTTGATAAATATGAATACGAAAAAGGCAATATAGAAGATGCAATTAAAAAATCTATAAAAGTAATAGAAGAAGAATTTTATACAGGATATCAAGAACAGGCTTACTTAGAAACTCAAGGATTAGTTGGAGATTATGAAGATGACAAGATTTCGGTATATGGAACTATGCAATGCCCATATTACGTTAAAGGTGCTGTTGTTCAAGCATTAGGATTTGAGGAAGATAAAGTAAGAATTGTACAAACTACAACTGGAGGTGGCTTTGGTGGTAAAGAAGATTATCCTTCTCTACTCGGAGCACAGGTTGCAGTGGCAGCTTATAAAGCTAAAAAACCAGTTAGGTTAATTTTAGATAGAGTTGAGGATATGGCATTTACAACTAAGAGGCATCCAGCTTTACTGAAATACAAAACGCTCCTTGATGAAAATAACAAAATAATTGGGATGGATGTAGATATTATATTAAATGGTGGGGCATATGCGACTGTTTCTAGTGTGGTTCTCCAAAGAGCTTTGTTATGTGCTATAGGGGTTTATAACATACCTAATATCAGAGTTAAAGGACGCGTAGTTAAAACAAATACTGTGCCTACCGGAGCATTTAGAGGCTTCGGTGGTCCACAAAGTATATTTGGAATTGAAACACATATGGCTCATATAGCTAAAGAATTAGGATTCACTCCTTTAGAGTTAAAGAATAAGTATTTTGTAAAAACTGGTGATGATACTTGTACTGGCGGAAAGTTTACTTATGATGTAAAGCTTGAAGAAATGTTAGAAAAAGCTGAAAAAATAAGTGATTTTAGCAGAAAATATAAAAAGTATTCAAGTGAACAAGGGATTATGAGAAAGGGAATAGGAATGTCAATATTTCTACATGGATGCGGGTTTACTGGAAGCGGAGAGAGGGATTTTATTAAAGCCAAGGTAAAGTTATTAAAATATGAAAGTGGAGTTATTGAGATTCTAGTATCTAACACAGATATGGGACAAGGTCTACAAACAACATTTAAGAAAATTGTAGCAAAGGCTCTTGATAAGAATTATCAAGATATAATTTATGAAAATCCAGATACAGATAGAGTGCCAGATTCAGGGCCAACTGTAGCTTCAAGATCAATTATGGTAGTAGGTAAGCTGCTTGAAAGAGCTGCTTTAAGACTAAAAGAAAATTGGGTTGATGGAAAAGAACAAATAATAGAAGAAAATTATAAACACCCAGATTTAATACCTTGGAATATAACGAAATTTAATGGTGATGCTTATCCAAGTTATTCATGGGGAATAAATGTTGTAGAAGTTGAGATTAATACGGTAACAGCTGTTACTGAAGTAACTGGAATATATACAGTTTTTGATATTGGAATTCCAATTGATGAAACTATAATGGAAGGACAAATACAAGGGGGAGTTATACAAGGCCTTGGGTATGGTTCTTGCGAAAACATGGAATACGACAAGGTGGGAAAAGTTAGGCAACATAGCATAACTGACTATATTATCCCAACTGCAAAGGATGTTGTAAATATTAAAAATGAATTAGTAGATAATCCATGTGATCTTGGCCCATTTGGAGCTAAGGGAGCTGGGGAGCTAACTTTAGTAGGAACTGCGCCAGCTTATGCAAATGCAATAGAAAATGCACTAGGAGTAAAAGTGAATAGATTGCCTGTAACTCCAGAATGGATAATGGAGGCGATAGTAAATGAGTAATACAATTACATTAAAGATAAATAATAAAACAATAGCTACAGAAGAGAGTTCTGCAAAGAGACTTTTAGATTTCCTTCGAGAAGATTTGGATATAACGGGTCCAAAGGAAGGCTGTGGTGAAGGGGAATGCGGTGCTTGTGCTGTAATTATAGATAAAGAATTAATTAATTCTTGTTTAGTAACAATTGGCTCTGTACAAGGAAAAGAGATTATAACGGTTGAGGGATTAAAAGGGACAAAACAATTCGGTGTCTTGGAAAGGTGCTTTGCAGAAGCAGGGGCTGTACAATGTGGTTTCTGTACACCAGGAATGATAATGGCAGCACATGCACTGTTATCTAAAATTCCAAGGCCAACAGAAGATGATGTCAGAAATGGAATTTCAGGAAATTTATGCAGATGTACAGGATATAACATGATTATTAATGCAATACTTATGGCATCTAAAAGAGGTGATGGGTTATGGTAAATGGATATTTACCAAAAGATTTGGATGAAGCATTAAAAATATTAAATGAAAAAGATGTAACTATTTATGCCGGAGGAACTGACCTAATGGTTAGGAATAAAAATGCTGCATCACTTCTCCCAAAATTTAATAAAGACTTGTTATATATAGGAGATTTAAAAGAACTAAAAGGAATTAAAGAGTCGGATGATAGCTTAGAAATAGGAGCAGCCTGTACTCTATCAGCGCTTTTAAGAGCAAAAGGGATTCCAGAAGTGTTAAAAGAGTCCATAAGACAAATAGCATCACCAGCTATAAGAAATATGGGGACTATTGGAGGAAATATATGTAATGCATCTCCGGCTGGGGATACCTTACCTATACTATATGCATTAGATGCGAAGCTTAAATTGGTTGGCGAAAGTTCATCAAGAGAAGTTCATATAGAAGATTTTATATTAGGACCAAGGAAAATTATCCTTGAAAGAACTGAAATTTTAAAAAGCATAATTATACCAAAAGCAGAATTCAATAAAGTATATTATGAAAAAGTTGGAGCTAGAAAAGCTTCTGCTATATCAAAACTTTCTTTTATTGGTCTTGCAGAAGTAAAAGATGGAAAAGTAAAAGACATAAGAATTGCAATAGGTTCAGTGGCTCCTAAGGTAGTCAGAGTAATAGAGGCAGAAAATTTTATAAAAGAAAAAAATCTAGAGGATATAAAATCAGAGATGGAAGAAATACGCAACATTTATTCTAAAGAAATAATCCCTATTGATGATCAAAGATCCACAGCTGTTTATAGAAAAACAGTAGCTTTAAGGCTTATTCAATATTTTTTAAATATTAGGATATAGAGCAAATTAATTTTAAAGGGGGAAATAGTTATGAATAAGAACATCAAAAAGAAATTACTAACAGTAATTGCTGCAGTAGCATGTTCTACTATGCTGCTAGTTGGATGTGGGTCAGCATCTACACAAACTTCAAAAGATGATGGAAAGGAAACAAAGACAGAGGCTTCGGGCGAAAAGCTTAAGGTAGGATTCATTTATATTGGATCAGCTTCGGATGGAGGGTATAGCCAAGCACACGATAATGGTCGTAAATATTTAGAAGAAAAGCTTCCAAATGTTGAGACTATAGTTAAAGAATCTGTACCGGAAGGTCAAGAAGTAGAAAAAGTTGCTACAGATATGATTGATCAAGGTGCTAAGGTGATTTTTGCAACCTCTTTTGGATATATGGATTATATAGAAAAAGTATCAAAAGAATATCCAGACGTAAAGTTTTTCCACTGCTCGGGGTATAAGACAACTGATAATATGAGCACATATTTTGGTAGAGAATATCAAGCTAGATATCTTACAGGAATCGTAGCAGGGATGAAGAGTAAAAACGGTAAAATTGGTTATGTAGCAGCATTCCCTATTCCAGAAGTTGTTAGAGCAACGAATGCATTTGCTTTAGGGGTAAGATCAGTAAATCCAAATGCAGTAGTAAAGGTAACTTGGACTAACACATGGTATGATCCAGCAAAAGAAAAAGAAGCTGCTATATCATTGCTTGATCAAGGTGTAGACGTAATTGGGCAATACCAAGATACTACAGCTGCACAACAAGCAGCAGAAGAAAGAGGCGCGTTCTCTATTGGATCTGATTTAGATATGTCAGCATCAGCGCCAAAGGCTAATATGACAAGTGCTGTTTGGAATTGGGGTACTTATTATGTAGAAGCTGTTAAAACTGTTATGGATGGAAAGTTTAAATCAGAAAGCTACTGGGGTGGTATAGATACAGGAATAGTTGACATAGCACCATTAACTAAGAATGCACCAGAAGGAGCACAAGCAAAAGTTGACGAAGCTAAAGCAAAAATGGTAAGCAAATCTTGGGATGTATTTACAGGACCAATCAAAGATCAATCAGGAGCTATAAAGGTTGCTGAAGGTCAAAAAATGACAGATAAGGAATTGCTAAGCTTTGACTGGCTTGTTGAAGGAGTAGAAGGTCAAATTAGTAAATAATAATGAGGAAAGAAGGTCTCTTTATGGAACAATGTGTGAGTGTTGAACTAAAAAAAATAACAAAGACTTTTGGATCTGTCATAGCTAATGAAGATGTAGATTTAAAGGTACAAAGTGGAGAAATTCATGCACTCCTCGGAGAAAATGGGGCTGGAAAGAGTACTCTAATGAACATGCTATCAGGAATTTACAATCCTGATAGTGGTTCAATTTATATAAGAGGAAAAAGAGTTCAGTTTAAATCTCCAAAGGAATCCATTGAATGTGGAATAGGTATGGTTCACCAACATTTTAAATTAGTTGAGAGATTTACGGCAAAAGAGAATATAATTGCTGGTAATAAGGGAAAATTTTTTACCAAAAATAAAGAAGTAGATCAAAACATACTAAGCTTATGCGAGAAATATAATCTACAAATAGATTTAAAAAAAAGAGTAAGTGAAATGTCTATAGCTGAAAAACAAATGCTAGAAATAATTAAAGTATTGTATAAAGGTGCAAATATTTTAATACTAGATGAGCCAACAGCGGTACTAATGCCTCAAGAAGTAGGTAGACTATTTAATATAGTAAAACGAATGAAAGAACAAGGATGTGCAGTTATAATAATAACTCACAAGCTGCATGAAGTAATGGCTATATGTGATAAAGTATCAGTATTAAGAAAAGGAAAAAACATAAAGACTTTAAATATAGCTGATACAAACGTAAATGAATTAACAGAGCTTATGGTAGGGTATAAAAGCGATTTGAAGATAGATAAAGTATCATCAAATAAAAATACATTGATATACGATGTAAAAAATATTTCAGTCAGAAATAAATTAGGAGTACAAGTACTTAAAAATATTAGCTTCAGTATGAATGAAGGAGAAATTTTAGGAGTAGCTGGAGTTGCGGGAAGTGGTCAAAAAGAGCTTTGCGAAGCTTTATTTGGATTACAGAAAGTAGAGAGTGGAAATCTTATATTTAAAGGAGAAGATATTACTAATAAATCTCCAAGAGAAGTTTATAAAAAGGGAATTAAAATGGGACTTATACCAGAAGATAGATTAGGTATGGGTTTAGTTGGAAGTATGGGTATTGTTGATAATTTATTACTTAGAAAATATTATGATCAAAAAGGATTGTTCTTAAAAAGAAATGAATTAACAGATATTGCTACAAGTATGGTTGAACAGTTAGAGATAAAAACGCCAGGCATAGACCATCCAGTAAAGCAATTATCAGGTGGAAATATACAAAAAATATTATTAGGTAGGGAAATAAGTTTAAGCCCAGATATACTTATTACTTCATATGCAGTAAGAGGATTAGATATTGGGGCTACATATCAGATATATGATCTTTTAAATAAGGAAAAGGAAAAAGGAGTATCTATATTATTTGTGGGAGAAGACTTAGATGTTCTTTTGGAACTATGTGATAGAATAATGGTTTTATGTGGCGGAAAATTAATAGGTATTGTAAATACAAAAGATGCAACAAAAGAACAAATTGGTATGATGATGGCAGGACATATGGAAGAAGCAGCTTTGGATTTTAAAGATAATAAAATTGAAAAAGTAACGAGTGTGAAAGGAGGAGGCTTATATGATTAGAATGAGAATAGTAAAAGCAAAGAAGCTAAGTAAGAAAAAGAAGATATTGCTTCAAGTATTTGCAGTTTTACTGGCTTTAGTATTAACTGGTATTTTCATTTTGCTTATGGGTCATGATCCTATTAAAGTTTATGTGTCAATGTTAGATGGATCTTTTGGAAGTGGACATAGAATTAAGGAGACGATTGTAAAAACAATACCTCTCGTTATAGCTGGATTAGGTATCGGAATAGCATTTAAAATGAAGTTTTGGAATATTGGAGGAGAAGGACAAATGCTCATGGGAGGATTTGGCGCAACTTTTATAGCTTTAAATTTTAAGGATTCTCCTAAATTTCTAGTAATAATTTTAATGATAATAGTGGGGATGATTTGCGGAGGTTTATGGGCTTTATTTGCAGGAATTTTAAAGTCAAGATTTAATACAAATGAAACTATAATAACACTAATGTTGAACTATATTGCTTTAAAATGGATTGTTTATCTTCAATATGAACTTTGGAAAGATCCAGCATCACTCGGGTTTCCAAAGATAGCTAATTTTAGTGATAATGCAACCTTGCCAAAGGTATTTGGCATTCATATAGGGTGGGTAATAGCGCTTATTTTAGTAATAGTAGTACATGCATTCTTGAATTACACAAAGAAGGGATATGAAATTTCTGTACTTGGAGAAAGTGAAAATACCGCTAAATATTCTGGAATGAGTGTAAAAAAGATAATACTATTAACAACTTTTATAAGTGGTGCATTAGTTGGACTTGCGGGTGTTATCCAAGCTTCTGCTGTTACAAATACACTTAGTACCCAATTGACTTCTAATGTAGGTAACACTGCAATAATAATATCTTGGCTTTCAGGGCTTAATTCTATATGGACTCTATTAGTTTCCGTAGCTTTTGCTGTTTTGATTCAGGGGGCATCTTATATACAAACAGCATTTCAAATACCTCAAGCTGCAGCAGATATCATACAAGCTATGATTTTGTTTTGTGTATTAGGATGTCAATTCTTCTTACAATATAAAGTTGTAATTGAAATTTCAACTAAATCCGAAAGTGAAGTAGATGTGACTAAGGGAGGTGAAACATATGGACATTAGTTTGTTTTTATCATCAGCGGTTATAGCAGGAACACCATTGCTTTTCGCCACACTTGGATGTATTTTGGGAGAAAAGGTTGGAAACTTAAATTTAGGAATTGAAGGCATGATGTTAATGGGTGCTATTGGCGGATTTATATTGGGTTACACAACAGGAAATGTGTTTTTAGCACTTTTATTTAGTATGTTACTTGGTGCTATTGGATCACTAATATACTCTATTCTTACAGTATCGCTTAGAGCAAGCCAAGTTGTTACAGGTCTTGCATTAACAATATTCGGGAGTGGATTTTCAAGTTTTATTGGAAAAGATTATGTTGGACAAGTATTATCAGATAATCTTAAAAATATTTTGGCACCTATAAAAATACCTTTAATAAGTGATATACCTGTTATAGGGTCAGCTTTATTTAATCAAAGCATGTTTGTGTACTTAGGATATATATGCGCTATATTAATTTATTTTTATCTTAATTTTACAAAGTATGGGCTGAATATGAAAATGATTGGAGAAAATCCTTATGCAGCAGATGCAGCTGGAATAAATGTTTCACTATATAAATATATTAATTTATTAATTGGTGGGGCTTTATGTGGACTTGGTGGAAGCTTTTTATCTTTAGTTTACATACCTTCATGGCAGGAAAATGTAACAGCAGGTAGAGGGTGGATTGCTGTAGCATTAGTAATTTTTATCGGATGGAGTCCTGTAAAAGCTATTTTTGGGGCTATTTTGTTTGGTGGATTAGATATACTAGGGCTAAGATTGCAAGGAACAGGAATAGAAGTAAACCAATATTTTATAACAATGCTTCCGTATGCAACTACAATAATAGTATTGGTCTTAGGCGGATTAAAGAAGAATAATTTAAATTCATCACCACAGGCTCTCGGAGAAGCATACTTTAGAGAAGACAGGTAAAAAATCAAGTTAGAATCTGATAACTAACAGTTAATAATAAATGAAGAAAAGCCTATATGGGCTTTTCTTTAAATATACATAATTAGAAGTTTCGTTTAGAGTTTAATCCAATTTGATCTGTATGAATTTATAGCTGTTGAATTATCAATGTTTTATGAGAGAGGTGCTTTAAATGTTTAAAGTAAGTATAAATGGAAAAGAATATGAGTCGCAAACGGATATGGCATTAATGGACTTTCTAAGAGATGTGCTTAAGATAACGTCAGTGAAAAACGGATGCAAAGAAGGTGCATGCGGAACGTGTACTGTTATTATTGATGGAAAGACAACACGTGCATGTATCCAAAAACTTTCTAGACTTGAAGGAAAAATGGTACAGACTATAGAGGGCTTTACAGAGAGAGAAAGGGATGTGTTTTCATATGCTTTTGCAGCTGCAGGAGCTGTACAATGTGGGTTTTGCATTCCGGGAATGGTTATTAGTGGTAAATGTTTAATAGACCAAAATTCGAATCCATCAAGAGAAGATATAAAGCAAGCAATCCGTACTAATATTTGCCGTTGTACGGGTTATGCAAAGATTGAGGATGGCATTCTTTTAGCAGCAAAAATGCTAAGAGAAAACTTAGAAATACCTGAATTAAAGCAAACTGGTAGGGTTGGAGAGAGAACATGTAGAGTGGATGCTCGTGATAAAACACTAGGAACAGCAAAGTATGTAGATGATTATACTTTTGATGATATGCTATATGGAAAGAATGTATTTAGTAAATATGCGCGTGCAAAAATATTATCTATTGATATAAATAAGGCTTTAACAATGTCAGGAGTTGTTGCCATATATACTGCAAAGGATATTCCAGGTCAGAGATATATTGGCCACTTAGCACAAGATTGGCCAGGAATGATTGATGTGGGAGAAGAAACAAAGTGTTGTGGAGATACTCTTGCAATGGTTGTGGCGGAAACAAGAGAAGAGGCTATGGCTGCAGTAAAGGCTGTTGAAATAGAATATGAGGAATTAGAGCCTATTCGTAATCCGAAAGAGGCTGCAGTTGATGGTGCACACCAAGTCCATGGGGAAGGTTTTATGCAATTTGGAAAGTTTAGAATTCCAGAGAACAATGTATTTGATCATGAGGAAGTAAAACGAGGTAATGCAGAAATTGCACTTGCAAATTCTAAATTTATAGTAGAAGGCACTTTTTACGTTCCGCCGACTGAACATGCTTTCATGGAACCTGAAACTGCTATTGGGCTGCCTGATGGAGATGGAGTAATTGTTATTACTGGGGCTCAAGGTATATATGATGAATATCATGAGATTAGTAATTACCTAGGAATTCCAATGGAAAAGGTTAGAATACAAAGTGCAGTTGTTGGAGGTGGATTTGGAGGCAAGGAAGATATGAGCGTGCAGCATCAAGCAGCTCTCTGTGCATATCTAACCAAACGACCAGTAAAAGTGTTTTTTAGTCGTCAAGAAAGTATTAATTATCATCCTAAACGCCATGCCATGGAGATTTATTGCAAAATAGGATGCGATGAAAATGGTATATTACAAGGGATGAAAGCTAGGCTTACTTCTGATACTGGTGCCTATGCTTCCTTAGGAGGGCCTGTTCTCCAAAGAGCTTGCACACACGCTGGAGGTCCTTATAATTATCAAAATGTAGATATTGAAGGAAACGCTTATTACACAAATAATCCACCAGCTGGTGCATTTCGTGGCTTCGGAGTAACACAATCCTGTGCTGTTGTGGAACCTCTGATAAATAAATTGGCTGAAAAAGTCGGTATTTCAGGATGGGAAATTCGTTACCGTAATGCCATAAGAACTGGTCAATCACTACCAAATGGACAACTTGCAGATGAGGGGACCGCCATGGTAGAAACTTTAGAAGCAGTTAAAGGAGAATTCGAAAAATATGAATCAGATACTAATTACTATGTGGGCATAGCATCTGCAATGAAAAATGCTGGTGTTGGTGTAGGGGTTCAAGATATAGGACGTTGTAATTTAAAGATAGTAAAAGGAAAAGTTCATGCTAGGTCCTCTGCTGGTGCAATAGGTCAAGGAATACAAACTGTACTGCTTCAGATAATATGTGAAACAACTGGGTTAACACCAGATAAGATAATTGTTGAGCATCCAGATACTAAATATACACCTGACTCAGGAACAACGACAGCATCTCGCCAAACAACATTTGCTGGGGAGGCAGCACGTCAATCATCATTAAAATTAAAAGTTGATTTAGATAATGGACATACATTGGAAGAATTAGAAGGAAAAGAGTATATCGGAGAATTTGAATTTAAGACAGATCCAATTGGTTCGTCAAAACCAAATCCAGTGAGTCATATTGCGTATGGATATGCAACACAATTAGTTGTTATTGATAAGGATGGTAAATTAGTAAAAGTTGTTGCGGCTCATGATATTGGCAGGATAATTAACCCTCTTTCTGCTACAGGTCAAGTAGAGGGTGGTGTAGCAATGGGACTTGGATATGGGTTAACAGAAGATTTTCCACTGAAAGATGGTATTCCACAAGCAAAGCTTGGTACTTTAGGAGTTTTCAGAGCAAATCAAATGCCGAACGTTGAAGTGCACTTAATAGAAAAGAATAATCCTGACAGTGTTGCCTTTGGCGCTAAAGGAATTGGTGAGATAGTATGCGTGATGGGCGCGCCAGCATGTCAAAATGCATACTACAAAAAAGATGGTATATTCAGATATAGTTATCCTTTGGAAAATACTTATTACCGTAAACCAAAACCTGCTGCTTCAAAAGTAAAATAAGAATTGACTTTGAAAGGTATATCATGAAGCAAAGTTAAAATGTAGACTTTGCTTCAAAAGTTGCTGAGGTTAATCTATGAAGATTTTAAAATATAGTAATGGAAAAATAGGAGAACAAATATTATTAATAGAGGCGTTAAAAATAGACATTAATAAGAAGAACATAATTTCATTTGTTGGAGGAGGAGGTAAAACAAGTTCAATATATAAATTAGGTGAAGAATTAAAAGCGTTAGGTAAGAAAGTTATTATAACTACTACCACTCGTATGTTTATGCCTGAGAGTAATACGGTTATTACGGGGAAAAAAGAGGACATTATTAGATTATTAAATGATGAAGATATGATTACAGTTGGGTTGTTATGTGACGATAAGAATGAAAAATTTGACTATAATAAATTGAAAGATAGGGGTAGTCTAGAGAGTTGTGAAGAACATATTCCACGAAAAATAAGTGGAGTATCAAAAGAAATAGCTGAGAGTTTTATAGAAATAGCTGATTTCGTACTAGTGGAGGCTGATGGAGCAAAAGGATTACCATTAAAGGTTCCAGCTGAGCATGAGCCTGTAATTTTAACAAAAAGTAATTTAGTTATAGGAGTATGTGGCATTGATGCAGTAGGAAAGAAAATTAAAGAAATATGCCATAGGTCAAATTTAGTTTCAAGATTTTTGAATACAGATGAAGAACATATCATTAATGCTTGGGATGTTGCGAAAATATTAGCAAGTACTAAAGGTCAAAGGAAAGATGTAAGATGTTCTTACAAAGTTATTATAAATAAAGCAGATACAATAATGGAGCTGGAGAATGCCAAGAAAATATCTAAGGAATTATCTGATTTAGGAATAAATGAAACAATAATAACAACATTTAAAGATAAATTATAATATAAAGTCAATAATTACTTTAGGCATATTGAAAAATAACAAGTCATCATTGGAGAGTATTTTATATGTCTTAAATGAGAAGGTGGAGTAATAATGATTGTATTAATAAAAGGTGCTGGAGATATAGCAACAGGGGTAGCTCATAGATTGAAAAGATGTGGATTAGACATAGTTATGACAGAGATTTCAGAACCTACTACAGTCAGAAGAACAGTAGCATTTTCACAAGCCGTATATGATAATACTGTAGAAGTTGAAGGGATAAAAGCAATCCTTGTCTCTAAAATGGAAGAAACCAACAAGGTTATTAAGGAAGGGAATATTCCTGTATTAGTAGATGAAAAAGCAAAAATTATAAAGGATCTTAATCCAGATGTAGTAGTGGATGCTATAATTGCGAAAGAAAATTTAGGAACAAGGATTAATGATGCTCCGATTGTTATTGCCCTCGGACCAGGATTTACAGCTGGTTTTGATTGTCACTGTGTTGTTGAGACTCAAAGAGGTCATTATTTAGGAAAGGCAATATATAGCGGAAGTGCTATTCCTAATACTGGTGTACCAGGAGATATTGGAGGATATACTAGTGAAAGAATAATTAGAGCTATAAGTGATGGAAAGATATTTCCGGTATATAAAATAGGAGACTATGTGGAAAAAGGTGATATTGTAGCTTATGTAAATAGAATTCCAATATTTGCGGAAATAAGCGGGATAGTTCGTGGAATGCTTCAAAAGGATGTTAATGTATTTAAAGGAATGAAAAGTGGAGATATTGATCCTAGGTGTGAAAAAAATCATTGTTTTACAATTTCAGATAAAGCCAGATCTATTGGGGGAGGCGTACTGGAAGCAATTTTATATTTAAAATCCATGTTATAGATAAACAATGTATATTTGGGCTTTATGGTTAATTAGCCGAAATAACAAATACTCTATTGTTTCGATTGATAGAGAAAATGGCTATGAATTTCTAATAAAGAAAAATTCTATACCAATTTTCTCAGTGTAACTCTGCACAAAAGAGTACGTGTCATTTCAGGTAGAGTTATAAGAAAGTATAGAATGTTTATTTATGAATATTAAAAAATACTGAATTATCATAAATGATTAAGGAGAATGTTAAATGAATAAAGTGCTTGATGCAAAAGGAAAAGAATGCCCAATGCCAGTAATAATGGCAAAGAAAGAGATAGATAGTGGAAATAATAGTTTTGTAGTTGAGGTAGACAACGATATTGCTGTGCAAAATCTTAAGAAATTAGCTAATAATCAAGGTTTTGCAGTATCAGTTGAAGAAGAGAATTCTTTATTTAAAGTATATTTCTCAAAAGATTTAGATAAGTTGAGTGAAGTTGAAGTGTTTAATGAAACATCTGACAAATTAGAAGAAAATAAAACGGAAATAGGCAACTGGTCAGTATTTATTGGAAAAGAAATTATTGGAGCAGGTAATGAAGAGCTTGGAAAGTCTCTAATAAAAATGTATCTTTATACAATTTCAGAGTCTGATAATTTACCAAAATCAATCTTGTTTATGAATGATGGTGTAAAGGTACCAACATTAAATCATCAAGCAGCAGAGCACTTAAGAGATTTAGAAACCAAAGGTGTTGAAATACTAGTTTGTGGCGCATGCCTGAACTTTTACGGGCTTGAAGAAAAGTTAAAGGTAGGAAAAGTAAGTAACATGTATTACATAACAAACTGCATGAAAGAGGCATCAAAGGTTATTACGCTTTAAAGGAATTAAAATATATAAAGACAACTAATTTTATAAACATTTATAGTTAACTCTTAATTGTCAACTAATTAAGAAGGGGGAGATTTATTTGCCTGGAAATGTAAAACTTACTAGTTTAACTAAAACTTCAGGATGTGCTGCAAAAATAGGACCTGGTGTACTTCATAATGTCTTAAATAGTTTACCTAAGTTTGAAAATCCCAATTTGATTGTTGGATTTGATACTAATGACGATGCTTGTGTATATAAAATTAATGATAATACAGTAGCAATTCAAACAGTAGACTTTTTTCCACCAATGGTTGATGATCCATATATATTTGGTCAAATTGCAGCTGCTAATGCCCTTAGTGATATTTATGCAATGGGTGGAAATCCTGCAACGGCTATGAATTTACTTTGCTTTCCTTCTTGTTTAGATATATCAATCATGCATGATATACTTGCTGGCGGATATGACAAAGTTAAAGAGGCTGGTGCAGTAATTGCTGGTGGTCATACAATAGCGGACCCAACTCCTAAATATGGTCTTTGCGTAAGTGGATTTGCACATCCAAGTGATATTCTTTCAAATAGTAATGCTAAAACTGGAGATATGCTTGTGCTTACAAAACCCTTAGGTATTGGAATAATGAATACTGCTGCCAAAGCAGAATTATTGAATGAAAGTAAGATTAAAGAAGTTACATGGATAATGTCTACATTAAATAAGTATGCTAAAGAATGTACTTCTAAACTTGATATACATTCATGTACTGATGTAACTGGCTTTAGTTTAATCGGTCATAGTTATGAAATGGCAAGTGGCAGCAACAAAACAATAGAGATTTTTAGTCAGTCTGTACCTATTATAGATGGAGCGTTAGATTATGCCAAAATGGGAATTATACCTGAAGGGATGTACAATAATCTTGATTATTTAAAAGATAAATTCACTTTAGCTTCAAAAGTTGCACAGGAGCTGCAAGATGTGTTGATAGATCCACAAACATCAGGTGGATTGCTACTCTCAATTCCAGAAAAAAATGTTAAAGAATTTTTATCAAGAATTGAAGAGTTTACGCCATATGCGAGAGTTATTGGCCAAGTAATTGATAAAGGCGATAAATCTATAGTGATTAAGTAGGTGCTTTATTTAAAGGAAAAGTATTTATTTAGAAGTTATATAAAATAAATGGAGGCAATTATGGAATTACAAAAGAAATTACCTGAAATATTTGAAGAATTTGCTGAAGGAAGGAGAAATGCCTTTATTAAAGCTAAGGAGCTTAAGGATAAGGATGTACCACTAATAGGTGTGTTTTGTACTTACTTTCCACAAGAAATAGCATTAGCTATGGGGGCCGCTACTGTTTCATTATGTGCAACATCAGATGAAACTATTGCCGATGCTGAACAAGATCTCCCACGTAATTTATGTCCTTTAATTAAATCAAGCTATGGTTTTGCTAAAACCGATAAATGTCCATTCTTTTTCTTTTCAGATTTGATTGTTGGTGAGACAACTTGTGATGGGAAAAAGAAAATGTATGAATATCTTTCAGATTTTAAACCAGTACATGTTATGGAGCTTCCAAATTCTCAAAGTGAATCAGGACTTCAATTGTGGAGGCATGAAATTATAAAATTAAAGTCGAATTTAGAAGAAATGTTTGATGTGGAAATAAGTGAAGATGATATAAGAAAAGCCATCAGGATAAAAAATAACGAACGTAAAGCCTTAAAGAAGTTTTATGAATTAGGTAAAAAAGAACCGGTTGCAATACTTGGTCAAGATATATTTAAGGTTATAAATGGGACAACTTTTAGTTTTGATAAAGAACAAATTCCAAAACAAATGGATGAATTAATTGAAAAGATTAAATCTGAATATGAAATGGAAAGAAAATATGAATCTAGACCGCGTATATTAATTACTGGTTGTCCTATTGGTGGTGCAGCAGAAAAAGTTATTAAAGCGATTGAAGATAATGGAGCGTACGTAGTTGCTTTTGAAAATTGCAGTGTTGCGAAAGCAGTTGATGAGTTAGTAGATGAAGAAAATGCTGATGTTTACGATGCTCTTTCAGATAAATATTTATCAATTGGTTGTTCTTGTATGAGTCCTAATCCTAATAGAATTAAACTTCTTAATAAAATGATTGATGATTATAAAATAGATGCTGTAATTGATATAATATTAACAGCTTGTCATACGTATAGTGTAGAAACTTTATCAATTAAGAGATTTGTAAACAATGAAAAAAATATACCATATATGAGTGTTGAAACAGATTTTTCTATTAATGATATAGGACAATTAAATACAAGAATGGCGGCGTTTATAGAGATGCTTTAAGCATAGCTAAGAATATAAGGTGGTAGATTATGGGCAAATATACTTTAGGAATTGATTCTGGTTCCACAACTACAAAAGGTGTATTATTTGATGGCAAAACAATTGTTAAGACTATGATTATAAAGACATCTGCAAAACCAAAAGATAGCATTCGTAAAGTCTATGATGAACTCTATTCTAAGAATGTGAAATATACTATAACTACCGGGTATGGTAGAGGTTTATTAGAGGAAGCAGATAAAACCATCACTGAAATAACTTGTCATGCGCAAGGTGCAGTATTTCTTAATCCTACTATTAGAGGAGTTATAGATATAGGAGGGCAGGACTCTAAAGTTATTTTATTAGATAACTCATTAAATGTTGTGGATTTTTTAATGAATGATAAATGTGCTGCTGGGACGGGGAGATTTGTTGACGTTATGATGAGAATTTTAGAAGAAGATATGAAGAATATCGATGATTTTGTAAGAGATAGAAATCCAGTAAGTATATCTAGCATGTGTACTGTTTTTGCTGAAAGTGAAATTATTAGTCTTCTTGCAAAAGATATTCATAGAGGTGATATTGCCCTTGGAATAATTCATTCAATTTCCAAAAGAACAGCTAACTTTGCACAAAAATTAAATTTGCAAGGAGACATATTTTTTAGCGGAGGATTAGCATTATCGGAAACATTTAGAACAACTCTTGAAAGTTATCTTAACAAAAAAGTGATAACTAATGAGTTGTGTCAATATGCAGGTGCAATTGGAGCGGCTGCAATTGGATATAAAAAAATTAAATGAAGTAATGAAAGGAAAGTTATGCAAAAAAATCATAGGTATAAATGAGAATGGAAGTTATGAAGATAAATTTAATTTTACTAGCTGCAGGAAATAGTAGTAGATTTCAAGGAAATAAATTATTAGCTATAGTAAGCAATAAGCCTATGTACATGAATGTGGTAGAAAAAGTATTAGGAATAAATTTTAATAAGATAATTTTAGTTACCCAATATGAAGAAATAGTGCAAGATTTATTGAAGCAAAAAATTGAAGTTGTTATGAATAAGAATAGTGAACTTGGAATATCTCATTCTATAAGACTTGGAATTGAAGAAGATATGGAAGCTGATGCTTATATGTTTATGGTATGTGATCAGCCGTTTATATCATTGCGGAGTATTGAAATATTAATTAATAGATTTATAAAAAGTAATAAGGGAATGGCCTGTTTAGAATATGAGGACAACCTCGGAAATCCAACTATATTCTCTAAGAAATATAAAAATGAGCTACTAAGTTTAAATGGAGATGTTGGAGGTAAGTCCATTATGAAAAAACACCTTGATGATTTAGAGCGGGTTAGAATAATGAATGAAATTGAATTGAAAGATATCGATACTAGAGAAGAATTAAAGAATTTTTTATAAGGATAAAAATATTAATAAAAGTATGCGTTCAGTGTAAGTTGAACTTTTGTGGATATTTAACGCAATTAACTAAGCATAATAAATAAAGATATGAGGTGATCTAATATGAAAAAAATTTTTTATGGTAATTTAGTCAATGTACTACATGAAAGAGGCGGAATCAATGTAGTTACTATAATTAACGGGATTTACAATGGGAAAGATATTGTGGGTCAGAAGCTTCTTAAAAGTGAGAATGACATTATTATAGAGGATGAGAGTTTAAAAGATTTTTGGGATTTTGTGTTGAAAACATTAGATTTTACTAAAGGAACTTGTGTAGTCAAATTAGAAAACAATATAGAATTGTTTATAGAGTATGTTGTAGGTAAACCTCATTTAGTTATTTGCGGTGGTGGACATATTGCATTACCTTTATGCAATATTGCTAAGATGCTAGATTTTAATGTGACTATTATAGATGATAGGATTGAATTTGCGAATAATGAAAGATTTCCAATAGCAGATAAAGTCTTTTGTAATGATTTCAATGAAGCAATAGAAGAAATAAAGCCTAATAAAAGTACTTACTTTGTGATTATTACTAGAGGACATAAAGATGATAGAAAATGTTTGGAAAAGATACTACAAAATGATTTCTTTTATGTTGGTATGATCGGAAGTAAAAGTAAAGTTGCTTTTGTTATCAATAATATGTTAGAAAGTGGATATACAAAGGAACAAATAGACAAAGTTCATACCCCAATTGGACTTAGTTTAGGAGGACAAACTCCGGCTGAAATAGCTGTAAGTATAGCTGGAGAAATAATTTTAGAGAAGAATAAAAAAGAAAGCAGCAATATAGAGGATAATATTTTAAATGAAATACTCAATAGAAAAGAATCTATGGTTCTTACGACAATAATTGAAAAACATGGGTCGTCTCCAAGAGGGGTTGGAGCTAAGATGCTTGTATATGAGAATGGAGAATTCATAGGGACCGTAGGTGGAGGAAGCGTAGAAAATGCAGTGTATGAACAAGCGTTAGATTTAGTTAAATGTAAAAAGTCATTAGTAGAGAAATATGATTTATCAAATTCAGCTGCTTCAAAACTTGGTATGGCTTGTGGAGGAACAATAAAAGTTTTATTTGAGTTTATTGATATATAAAATACTTATTTATAATACAAAACTAAAGAAAGTGAATTAGATTTATTATATATAAGAAATGTGATTGGAGAGGAGGAGCATAGCAATGAAGATGATAAAAACTATAGAGGCTGTTGGGCATGTTTTATGTCATGATATTACTAGGATAATAAAAGATGTAACTAAAGATATTGCTTTTAAAAAAGGGCATATCATTAGGGAAGAAGATGTACCAATATTGCTTTCACTAGGTAAGGATAATATTTATATATGGGAAAAAAGTGAAGATATGCTTCATGAAAATGAAGCAGCAGATATTTTATTCAACATCTGTAAAGGAAAGAACATAAGTGGAAGTGATGTTAGGGAAGGAAAAGTTGATCTTATAGCAGACGTTGATGGACTTCTACGGGTTGATGTGGATAGATTAAATATGGTTAATTCATTAGGCGAAATGATGATAGCCACACGTCATAATAATTTTTCGGTTAAAAAAGGAGATAAATTAGCTGGAACTAGAATTATTCCATTAATTATAGAAAAAGAAAAGATGGATGAAGCTATAAAAATAGGAAGAAATGAGCCGCTGCTCAATATTATAAAGTTTAAGCGTAAGAAAGTTGGAATTGTTACAACAGGGAATGAAGTGCATTATGGACGAATTAAGGATTCTTTTGGGCCTGTTATAATAGAAAAATTATCAGAATATGATGTTGAGATTTTAGGACAAGAGATTGTCAATGATGATCTTCGAAATATTGGTAAAGCCATAAACAAATTTATAGAAAAAGGTGCAGATATGATAGTTTGTACAGGAGGTATGAGCGTGGATCCTGATGATCTAACACCAAGTGCAATAAAAAATACAGGAGCTGAAATTATATCATATGGAGCACCTGTGTTGCCAGGAGCAATGTTCCTATTGTCATATTATAAAGATAATATTCCTATAATTGGACTACCAGGTTGTGTAATGTATTCTAAGCGAACTATCTTTGATTTAGTACTACCAAGAATAATGGCAGATATAAAGTTAAGTAGTAAGGATTTAGCTTTAATGGGTCATGGCGGTTTGTGCTTATCATGTGATATATGTACTTATCCTAATTGTGGATTCGGAAAGGGAATATAAAAAAGGAGGAGAATACTAATGAATTTAACTCACTTTGATAATAAGGGAAATGCAATAATGGTAGATGTAACAAATAAGGAAGTGACAGAAAGAACAGCTATTGCGAAAGGAAGAATCAAAGTAAATAAAGATGTATTTGAAGCAATAAAAAATGGGACATCTAAAAAAGGAGATGTTTTAGGTGTTGCAAGAGTTGCGGGAATAATGGCAGCTAAAAGAACATCAGAGTTAATACCAATGTGTCACGTTCTAATGATTACAAAAAGTAGTATTGATTTTGAAATTTTTGAAGAAAGATTCGAAGTTGAAGCTACATGCACTGTTAAGGTAAGTGGCAAAACAGGAGTTGAAATGGAAGCATTAACAGGAGTATCTGTAGCACTTCTTACTATATATGATATGTGTAAGGCCATGGATAAGAGTATGGAAATAAATCAAGTTTATTTACATAAAAAAACAGGAGGGAAAAGTGGAGATATAGAAAACAATAGATAGATAAAATTTTAAAGATAATTAAGTATAGGGTCAATTTAAGTATATAAGGAGGTATACTGATTTTGTTAGATTTATATGGACGTAATATAGATTATCTTAGGATATCTATAACTGATAAATGCAATTTTAGGTGTAAATATTGTACGCCAGAAGAAAGAGTTGACACTTTGATGAATAATGAGATTTTAACTTTTGATGAAATTATTAAAATCTGCAAAAGTGCCTCCGAATTAGGAATTGAAAAGATTAAAGTAACTGGTGGAGAACCGTTACTTAGAGATGATGTTACAGATTTAATAAAATCAATAAAGGAGCTACCGCTTGTAAAAAATGTTACATTAACTACAAATGGAGTATTTCTTTACGATAAAATTCATGAATTAAAAAGTTCAGGAATTGATAGCATAAATGTTAGTCTAGACACGTTAATAAAAGACAGATTCAACGATATAACTAGAAGAGATAAATTTGATGAAGTTATTAGAGGTATAAAAGAGGCTATAAAAGTAGGAATAAAAATAAAAATAAATAGTGTTCCAATTAAGAATTTTAATTTTGATGAAATAGCAAATATTGCAGCGATAAGTAAAGATAAAAATATAGATGTTAGATTCATTGAAATGATGCCTATTGGATTAGGAGAATCTTTTAAAGGAATATCAAGCAGAGAAATATTAGATATACTTGAGAAGAAGTATGGAAAATTCCATGAATTAAAAGGTGATAATGGAAATGGACCAGCGTTATATTATAAGAATGAACAATTTAAGGGGCATATAGGATTTATAAGTGCGGTAAGTAGCGAGTTTTGTGAAAAGTGTAATAGAATTAGAATTACCGCTGATGGTTTCTTGAAGCCATGCTTATGCTATGGTACTGGAATTGATCTAAAAAGTTTAATCAAAAATGGAATTAATGAAAAAGAATTAATAGATGCAATAAGAAAAGGCATATTAAGTAAACCAGAAAAGCATGAGTTTAACAAAGAAAAGAAATCTAGTAACATTGAAATAAAGAAAATGTCACAGATTGGAGGATAATTATGGGGAAAGTAGTAGCTGTATGTATTAGTGAAAAACGTGGCACACAAAAGAAGAATATTCAAGAGAGAAATTTTATAGAAAACTTTGGAATAGAAAGTGATGCTCATGCTGGAAATTGGCATCGGCAAGTAAGCTTATTGTCTTATGAAAAAATAGAAGAATTTAATAATAAGGGGGCCAACGTAATAGATGGGGCCTTTGGTGAAAATCTTGTGGTAGAAGGAATTGAATTTATTAAGCTGCCTATTGGATCAATATTAAGATGCAACGATGTTGTTTTAGAAATTACTCAAATAGGGAAAGAGTGTCACAATCACTGCGAGATTTATAAGAAAATGGGAGACTGTATTATGCCTAGAAATGGTGTGTTTGCAAAAGTTATTGTTGGAGGAAAAATAAGATGTGGAGATGAGATGAAGGTTGTATAGAGTAGGAATAATAACTTCAAGTGACAAAGGATATACTGGTCAGAGAGAAGATAAAAGTGGAAAAGCCACTGCAGAAATAATAAAGAAATAAGGATATAGGATTAAAGTTTATAAAATCCTTACAGATGAACAAAAAAGTTTTACGTGATGAAATACAAAACTTATGTGATAATAATATTGTTGATTTGACTATAACAAAATAGTTGAGTATGGGCTAATCATATGTATTAAGAGTGTATATATTAAACGCATAGCATAATATGAGTTTAATTGTAAATAAGAGATAAAACTTAAGGAAAATGTAAGATCATTCTTAAATTTTCTTTTAAGGTTTTAAATAAATAAATTATTAAATTAATTTGATGTGGAGGAATTAAAAATGTTAGAAGTAACAAATACAAAAAAGGCACCAGCAGCAATTGGGCCATATTCTCAGGCAATAGGATTTGGAAATATATTATTTACATCAGGACAAATACCGTTAGATCCATCAACTGGTGAGGTTGTAGGAAGTAATATAGAAGAGCAGGCAACTCAGGTAATGAAAAATATATCAGCTATATTAGAAGCTAATGATATTAATTTTGAAAATGTAATTAAGACTACTTGTTTTATTGCAAATATGAGTGATTTTGCTAGCTTTAATGAAGTATATGCTAAGTATTTTATTAGTAATCCAGCACGTTCATGCGTTGCCGTAAAGGAGCTTCCTAAAGGAGTATTATGCGAGGTTGAAGCAATAGCTTTCAAAAATGTATAGTTTATAGATGAAATGCTAAAATAATATTATTGTAAATAAAATAGACTATCTCAAAGATATCCTCGTAATAAGGAAGTTCTTTGAAATAGTCTATTTTTTAAGCTTTCTTAATTTCAGATACTAATTCATCCATAAGTTCTTTCACCGTTGTGATTTTTGTTATTCTGCTTGCATTCTCGCCACAGAATATTAGACCTTCATCAAGGTTACCCTTTACTGCATTTATTAAAGCTTTGCTTATGCAATAAGGTGTGTTAGCAGGGTTACAAGGTGTTAAACAATTATAACAATGAGTTATTTTCTCTCTCTCAGAGCTAGTTCTTTTTACAAATGTATTCTTCATAGCTCTACCTGGCATTCCAACGGGACTTTTTACTATTTGAATATCATCTTTGTTACAGTTAACATAGGCATTTTTAAACTCATCCGAAGCATCACATTCTTCAGTTGCTACAAATCTCGTTGCCATTTGAACGCCGCTAGCACCTAATTTTAAATATTTAGCAATATCATATCCATCAAAAACACCGCCAGCAACTACTACTGGGATTTCTTTATTATATTTTTCAGCGTACTTCTTTGTTTCGTTTATTATATCTACAACAGATTTATCAAAATCTAAATTTTCATCTTCTAACTCTTCAACTTTAAAGCCCAAATGACCACCAGCTTTTGGTCCTTCAATTACAACAAGATCTGGAGCTACATTATCGTGCTTATCCCAAAGTTTCAAAATTACTTTTGCTGCTTTTAAAGAAGAAACTATTGGTGCAATCTTTACAGAGGAATTCTTTACTATTTTAGGTAACATAGTAGGAAGTCCTGCACCAGAGATTATTAAATCAACTCCAGCTTCTATTGCAGTTTTTATATGATCTTCATAATTATTAGTTGCTACCATAGCATTAATACCTATAATGCCATTTACCGCTTTAGCTTTAGCAATAGTAATATGTTTTTTTAAAGCCCTTAAATTCGCCTCTAAAGGGTTCTTTTCAAAGTCATCTTCATTATAACCAAGTTGCGCAGCAGAGATGATTCCAATTCCACCAGCATTAGCAACAGCAGCAGCTAAATTAGAAGATGAAACACCAATTCCCATACCCCCTTGAATAATAGGAATAGGAGCAACTAAATTTCCAATTTTAAGAGAATTAAAATTCATTTTACATATATCCTTTCACGAAAAATTCGACAATAAAATATTTTGACTATCAAAGTATTATATTTTATTATAAAATAATATGAGTAGTTAAACAAGAAGTATTTAAAAAAACTACTATTCAGTTAAGTTTGTTTATTGCATTGGGGTGTTAAGATTATTATAATAATTTACTCATTTGAATGATTACTAAAAATTAAAATAATAAAATTGTTGACATAAATGATAAACACATGATACAATACTTAATGTCTTAGGGGTATGGCTCAACGGTAGAGTAGTGGTCTCCAAAACCATTGGTTGTGGGTTCAAATCCTACTGCCCCTGCCACAAAGGTCGTAGTACGTTGTACTACGGCTTTTTTATGTACAAAAATGTATGGCTTATAAAAAAATATATTTTAGAGTTACAGAAATGTATCTGATTGGTTTATATATCTGTGTAAATAATTAGCTAAAAATAAGTAAAAAGAGAATAATTTAGTATAAAATGTGGAAAATAACTTGACCTTTCCCAGAAAAAGTATATAATTTTATTAATATAATGAATTATATGTAAACATAAATAATTATGTATTTATAAAAACTATTTTGTGTCTTGTGAATGAGCTATTATAAAATACATTCAATATTTGAATATTGAAGACATATTATGGTAATAATCCATTGTGAGGTGGAATACGATATGAATAAATTAGTTTTGCTAAATGAAGTTAGAAAAAAAGGAATAGAGAATAAAAATAGATTGGCAAAATCAACTAATAATACTATTAATGAAAAAGAAAGCAATAAATCCTATATATCTTTTAGAGAGAAGTTTAATTGCTTCAAAGAAGATGATGAAGCTAATAACTCAAAAATAAGATATAATGAGGAATTCAATAAGAATACTGGTAGAAAGAACCTAAATAAAATTATTGAGAGAATTTTTTTGCTAAATAATACAACAATAATTGAGCTTGTTAATTCATTATATAATGATGATTTAAATATTAATACTAGAATGAAATATAATAAGACTAAAAAAAATATAGATATAAATGAAGATATTAAGTTAGAAGATTCAAATTATGATTTGAGGATACTAGCAGAAGATGAGTATAGGAAGTTTGAATACAGGGTACAGTTTCACGTTAACGATGCTGAAAATATAGCAATAATAATAAATAAGGTAAATTTATCGAATAATCACAATGTAATAAGCCTTAATGCCAAAAAGAGGAAGAGTGTAAATAAAAGTGAATATGCTTTGAAGGAGAACTATTCTAAATCCATGATAATACTGAACTCTAATATTGAAGTTCCTGATGTGTATCCAATTAAATCAGAAACTAAGGAAAAAAGTCTAGATTATAAAATTAATATAATCAAAGGATGGAAATATGATTTTAAGCAATTAAGCGAAAAAAATATGTATTTATTATTTCCATTAAAAGCATTAGATATTAGAAAAAGATTATTAAATATGAAAGAAGACTTAATGTCAAAGGATTTAATTAAAGATGAAATGTATAGATTCTTTAAGGATATGAATAAATATTTACAAAGAGGTAAGGCTGATAATTTAATTACAGATAAAGATATTAGTGAATTGAATTTAATAACAATTGATTTACTAAATTCTTTTATTAAAGATAAGAGTGATATATTTGCTGATATAAAAAGAGATATAGAGACAACATTTAAAGAGATAGTTGTATAGAATAAACTCAATTTTGTAGTGCAATAGTAAAATGAATAAATTTATATTGCGTAGAGATCTCGATTTTAATATTTAATAAGAGGATAAATATTGAAGAATGTCCTTATATTAATGAGAATAATAAATAATCGGAAGGTTAAAATACTATTAATCGGTAGATAAAATTTTTAGAGTTTTGTTTACTGATTCTACCAATTAGCCGAGGAGGGGATCGTTATGTCAAACAACAATAATAGGACATTAGTTCCAGAAGCAAGACGTGGCTTGGAAAAATTCAAGAACGAAGTAGCTCAAGAGCTAGGAATACCATTTAAAGAATACAATGGTAACTTGAGTTCTAGACAATGTGGTTCAGTAGGCGGAGAAATGGTAAAAAGAATGGTAGAAGAATATGAACATAGAATCTAATGAAATTTTATAATTTAATATTGTTTCTATGTATGTTAGGATAGTCTAATCATATTCTAAAAAATGGGAGATGTATTATACAAAGGTATGGTACATCTCCTGTTTTTTATCCTAATATTATATAGATGTTTTAATTATAAACGTGCATAATAATCGTTTTGGACTGTTCGCAAATTTCGTGGTAAAATTAGAACAAAAGTTCGTTATATAAAAAAGTTTAGGTGTGATATTATGAGAAAAATTAAAATTTTACATATAGCAGATATACATTTTGATACTCCTTTTAGTGGAATGACACCAAAGCTAGCACTAAAGAGTAAGGAAGAATTAAAACAAGTTTTTGAGAACATAATGCTAATAACTTTAAATGAAGAAATAGATATTTTACTAATAGCAGGAGATGTATTTGATAATTTATCTGTAAAGAAAACTACACTTCATTTTATAAAAAGCTGTTTTGAAAATATTAGCAAGGTAAAAGTTTTTATAAGCCCTGGAAATCATGATCCTTTTAATGAAAAGTCTTTTTATAACATTGTAGATTGGCCAAGTAATGTTCATATTTTTAAGGGAAGTGTTGAAAAAGTAATATTAGAGGATTTAAAGACTGTTGTTTGGGGAGCTGGGTTTAATACCACACATGTTAGTAAATCCTTATTAAAAGATGTTGAGAGAATCAACGAATATAACAATATAATGGTTATACATGGAGAAGTTTCTAGCGTAAAGGAAGGAAATAATTACAATCCAATTACGGAAGAAGATATAATTAAAAGCGATCTAGATTATATAGCATTAGGACATAGACATAAGTTTTCAGAAGTTAAGAAGATAGGTAATACATATTACAGTTATAGCGGATGTCCTCAAGGAAGAGGTTTTGATGAGCTTGAAGATAAAGGGATAGTATTATTAGAGATTAAGAATAGATTTGTAGAAAGTCGGTTTATTAGAACATCAGTAAGAAATTACTATGAGAAAGGAATAAATATTGAAGGGTGCTTTGGATATAATGAAGTAAAAAATAGAATTATATCAGAAATCCCTAAGGATGATAGAAAGAATAATTTTTATAAAATTATTCTAAAAGGACAAATATCTGATGAATTTTCATTAAATGAAGAGTTTCTAGAAGAACTACTTAAAGATGAATTCTATTTTGTGAAGATTATTGACAAAAGTGAAATTAAGTTAGATATAACCGAATTGATAAAAGGATACTCATTAAAAAGCATATTTGCAAAAAAAATATATGAGGAGCTACAGAATGTGAAAACGGAGGAAGAAAGGGAAATTATTTCTTTGGCTTTAAAGATAGGAATTCAAAGCATCTCAGGTGAAGAGGTAAGAATTAATGAGATGTAAATTGATAAAAGAGAGAGTTAGATATTATAGAACTAATACATTCGAAAATAGTATTGGAAGAAATTGTATTCAAGTAAATTTTATGAAAGAGGTGAAAGCTTTTGATAGTTAAAAAAATAAATATAAAAGCTTTTGCAGGGATTAAAGATAAAAGCTTAGATTTAAGTAGAGGATTCAATTTAATTTATGGAAAAAACGAAAAGGGAAAAAGCTCAATCGAGAATTTTATCAAGATATGGCTGTATGGGATTGAAAATTCTAGAAGTAAACTAAACGATAGAAAAAGATACATGCCTCTATCTGGAGAGAATATTTCTGGAGAATTAATAATAGAACATGAAGGAAAAAGCTATATTATAAAAAGAAGATTTGGTACAACAAAAAAAGAAGATGAATGCGAAATTTTAGATGAAATAACGGGAGAGAGTTTGCAAATAGAATATAAAAATGAGCCTGGAAGGTATTTCTTCGATATAAATTTATCTACTTTTATAAAGACATTATTTATAGGACAATTAGGAGTAGTTATATCAAAAGATAAAGAAGAAGAGATAATGGAGAAGCTAACTAATGTCTACAATGTGGGAGATGAAAATACTTCTGTAAAAAAAGTAATTGAGAAATTAGAAAAGAAAAAGAAGCAATTGCTAGGAATAAGAAAAGGTGGAGAGATTGATTTATTAAAAGAGAAAAATAATTCACTAAAAACAGAGTTATGGGAAGCATATAAATTAGCTGAAGAAAACGTGCAAAATGAGGAAAATTTATTAAGGAAGAAAGATATTAAAAGTAGTATAAAAGAACAAATTCAAAAGTTAGATTTATATAAAAAGTATATTAAGAAGATAAAACTTCAAAAAGACTACAAAGAAATAAGTAGTTATTTAGTTAAGGGAGAGCAGCTTAAAAGAAAACAGGATGCAATAATCGAAGAACTTAAAAAGGGCGATGAATATATAACAACTGAATATTTGGAGGAAATTAATGAAAGGTGTGCTAGATATCTAAGTTTATTAGATGTAAAACAAGAAAAGTTAAATAAACTTTATAAATTGGAAGAAGAATTAAGAGTAAAAAACGAAAAAATAATAAATTATAAAGTTTTTTCTTCGATGGGAAGTAATATAAAAGAAAAAATATACACATTAAAAGTTGACCAGAGGAATTTAGAAGAAAAACTCAATGATATCATAAATATAAAAAATTCAATAGCTGGATTCAAGATGGATATAAACAAGCAGGCCTCTAGTATTAGCAACTTAGATTTTATAAAAAATAATAGAGAAGAAATAGAGAAATTACTTAATTCTTATAAAGAAGGATTAAAGGAATTAAAATATAAAATGGAGAATCAGGATTATAGTAAGTCTGAAGGAGACTTAAATAGCTTAAATAAAAAAATAAATTGTATTTATTTTATTGGAGCAATTTGTATTTCTACTTTTATATACAGTATGTTGAAGCAAATAATTCCCATTATGATTATGTTTATACCTATATTTATTATAATAGGAATAGTATATTTCAAATATTCGCTATTAATTAAAAGTTCAGATATTGTTAGGAAAAATAATATATCAATTGATGAGCTAAAAGAAAGAATAGAAGAATATGAAAAAAGATTAGATGTTTATATAAAGAAAACTAATTCAGTATCTTATGAAGATTTTATTAGTAAGATAAATCAATATGATAAGTATATAGGTTATAAAGATAATATGATTTTATTAATAAAAAATAAGGAAGAGGAGATTAACAGATATGATATTACTAAATTAAAATCAAATTATAATAGAAATAAAGGTGTGATAGCATCTTTGTATAATGTTTTAGGATGCAAGTCTTTAGATGAGGTGCTAGAACAATTGGAATTCTATGAAAAACAAAAAGAAGAAATACTTATAAAGGAATACGAGATTAATACAATTAATCAGGAGATAGAAAATACAAATGAACAATTAGCCGATAAAGATGATGAGATAAGAAAAAAAACTCATGTACTTGGATTAGAAAATATAGAAATAGTAGATATGCATGTTAAGTTGAGAGAGTATAAAGAAAAAATAAATAAAATGAATGAAATTAAAAATGCATTGAAAAGTGTAGAGGAAACATATAAGGTTCTAATAAAAGATAGAAATATAGATGAAATAAAGGAAGAGATGAAACAAATTATTAGTCAGGACATAAACTATTCCTATGAATCTGAAGAAGAAATAGACTCAGAGATTAGAGCGAAGTCTAATGAATTGTTGAAAATCGAGAAGGAGATAAAGGATTTAGAACACCTTATAGAAAAAAGGTATTTAGGTAAAAGGGAAATTTCAGAGATAGAAGAAGAAATATTAATTAATGAAGAAAAAACTAAAAAGTTGGAGAAAGAATTTAAAGCATTAGAGTTAGCTAGTAATTTGATTCAAGAAGCATTTGATGAGATAAAAAAGAATATTGGACCAGATATGAATAAGAAAATTATAAAGAAATTTAATTTCTTAACAAATGATGATTATGAAGAAGCTAAGATATCAGAAGACTATAAGCTAAAGATTAGAAATAAAGGAATACTATTCGAAGGGGAAATACTAAGCAATGGTGCTAAAGATCAACTTTATCTAGCATTAAGGTTATCATTTATAAATATGTTGTTTAAAAATAAAAGAATCCCAATATTTTTAGATGATGCTCTTGTCCAATATGATGATGAGAGAAGAGAGCGGGCATTAAATCTTCTTATGGATGAAAATTTTGAGCAAGTAATTTTCTTTACATGTCAAAAAATAGAAAAGCTTATTCTTGATAGAAATAAGTATGATTATAATTTAATTAATCTGAATTGATAATACTATCCTAAATTAATATTTAACTAATCTTGACATATTTAAACTTTAACAGTAATATTATAAACAGAGTTGCAAATGCAAATCAGATGCAAACTGGAGGTATAATATGAAGAAGAAAATAATTTCGGGAGCGTTAGCGGTATTAGTAAGTTTTATGCTAATAGGATGTGGAGCTAATGCAAATACTGGAATACAAAACAAAACTGAAGATAAATTAAAAATTGCAGTTTCAATATATCCATTAAAAGAATTCGCAGAGAAGATAGCTGGTGATAAAGCTGATGTTATATGTCTAGTTCCTGATAATATGGAGCCACATGATTATGAGCCTAAAACCAAAGATTTTCAGGAATTAACAAAGAGTAATGCGTTTATTTATAATGGCTTAGGCATGGAAGAATGGGTAGGTCAAGTAAATGAAGCTATTAAGAATACTAATGTAATTGTTGTAGATTCAAGTACTGGTATAGAAACCAGGCAAGAGGGGGATGCGGTTGATCCACATGCTTGGCTAAGTTTAAAAAATGCTGAAATCCAATCAAGCAATATAAAAGATACACTAGTAAAGTTAGATGAGAAAAATAAGGATTATTATGAAGAAAACTACAATAAATTTAAAGAGGAATTAGAGAGTTTATATAGTGAATATAAACCTAAATTTGATACATTAAGTAAGAAAAATTTCATAACAGGTCACGCTGCATTTGGATATTTATGCAGAGACTTCGGATTAACTCAAAAATCAGTAGAAAATTTATTTGCAGAGGGTGAGCCAACTCCTAAGCAATTAAAAGACTTAGTAAGTTTTTGTAAAGATAACAATATAAAGACTGTTTTTTCAGAGTCGTTAGCGAGCCCTAAAGTTTCGGAAACTTTAGCAAAAGAAGTTCAAGCTGATGTAGTTCCAATACTTACATTAGAATCAAAAGAAGATGACAAAAATTATATAGAAGCTATGAGATACAATTTGGATGAGATATACAAGTGCTTATCTAAAGAATAAACTAGATTAATTTTAATAAAGATTAAGGATTATTTTCAAGGTTATATTGGAAATAATCCTTTTAATTTTAATCCTTGGAGTTAATAAAATCACATATTAGGTAGATTTCTCTGACTTAAATAAAAAAATTATCTTAGTGTTTTAACAATATATATAAGTTTAATGAAAAAATAATTTAAACAAAGGAATATAAATCGAATTTATTATGGTAATATTATACTTATAGAATATGTATTTTATAGATGAACTCACTACATACAGCTAAAATAGATATAAGGTAATAATAAAATAGATTACACAAGATAAAAGGTAGATTAAAATATCCTGAATTAAAAATAAGATATCTTAATGTACTTTATTTTATTTATGATATAGAATTGGAACATTAGTTTAATTTATATTAATTATTTGAGCTTTGTTTAATTTTAAATTACGAAGTTTAGTTTATAGTCAATAAGAAGATTGCTTATAAAAATAAAATTATTATGTTAGGAGGAATTATGAGTTTAGCAGAAGAATTTTATAAAGAGAACATGCAACGATGTTTAAGACAAACAAAAGACCTGAACTATAAGGTAAATATTATTGGATGGAGCAGGTTGTTTGTAGTATTTTTAGGTTTATTAACTGATTACATTTTATATAGTCAGAATAAATTAAGTCTAATATTAATCTCAACTATATTTTTTATTGGTATCTTTATTGTTTTGATATTTTATCACAATAATATAATTCAATACAGAGAAAAGATCAATATGATAATGAAAATTAATGAGAAGGGAATAAAAAGATTAAGTGGAGATTTTACGAGTTTCGAGGATTCTGGTTCAGAGTATTTAGATTATAAGCATCCATTTGTAGATGATTTGGATGTATTTGGCAATAACTCGATTTTTCAATATATTAATGATACAGTAACTAAAGGAGGAAGAGAAGAACTAGTAAAGTTATTAAAAAATGAAGGAAATTTGAATAAGCTTGATATTGCTGAAAGACAAGAAGCTGTAAAGGAACTGAGCAAAAAAGCTGCATGGAGGCAAAGTTTAATTCTTGAAGGTAGTTTGAAAAAATCAAAAGATATAGACTTAGATAGTTTAATTAATTGGAGTGAAGATGCAGAATCATCAAGTCCACTGAGAATTGTTATTGCATGTACTTTTATTTTAGTAACAATTTTTTCGATATATTTAGCAATAGCAAAGGTAATACCACAATCATTTCTACTTTTAAATTTTATGGTGAACTTTATCGTTGTTAAAGTGTTATCTAAAAGCATGGGTTCAGAGATTAAGTTATTTGAATCCATAAAGAATAGCATATATGGGTATAGTAAAATTTTATTTCTAATAGAAGAAGAAAATTTTGATTCAAAGTATTTAAAGAACTTACAAGGAAAGTTGAAAAGTGATAAATTAAGTTGTAAGGAAGAGATGAGAGCTTTTTCTAATATCTTAGATTGGATGGGAAATAGTTCATATAATGCATATTATCTCTTATTTAATATACTATTATTTTCTGATGTATTCCTATTAAGAAGTTTAGAAAAGTGGAGAGAAAAGAATGGGAATAAGCTTAAAGGCTGGTTAGAAGTAATGCATAAAATAGATGCATTAGCTAGTGTATGTAATTTGTCATTTGAAAATGAAAATTGGACGTATCCTGTTATTTTAGATAAAAATGAAATAAGTGCAGTGAATATAGGTCATCCTTTATTAGGAGAAAAAGCAGTTAAAAATACATTTTCAATGACGGGTAATCAAAAGGTTTCTCTAATCACAGGTTCCAATATGTCTGGGAAAAGTACATTTTTAAGAACACTTGGTACTAATCTGGTTTTAAGTTACATCGGAGCACCAGTGCATGCAGATAAATTTTCTTGTGGAATTATGAAGATATACACTTGCATGAGAACAAAAGATAATTTAGAAGAGAATATTTCATCATTTTACGCAGAAATTTTAAGAATAAAAATATTAATAGAGGCATGTAAAAGAGGAGAAAGTGCATTTTTTCTACTAGATGAAATATTTAAGGGAACTAATTCAAGAGATAGGCATACTGGTGCCTCTGTATTGATTAAACAGTTAATTAAATACGGAGGGGTTGGGCTTGTTTCTACTCATGACTTTGAATTATGTGATTTAGAAAATGAAAGTGAAGAGATAATAAATTATAATTTTAGAGAATTTTATGAAAATAATAAAATCAAATTTGACTATATTCTTAGAGAAGGAAGAAGTACAACACAAAATGCAATTCATTTAATGAAGCTTGCAGGAATAGAAGTATAAATAATTAAGTTTAAAGAATTAAAATTAGCATTAGAAAGGATTAAGCATGGGGTACATTATTATTGACTTAGAATTTAATAATTTAAAAAATATAACTAATTATCAAAAAGATTTTTTTGAAAAATATGGCGAGTTTGATTCAGTAAGTCTGGAAAATGAAATTATAGAAATAGGTGCAGTAAAAGTAGATAAATATATGAAACCTATAAAAGAAATTAGGGAGTATATTAAGCCTAAAATATTTCCTGTAATTAATCCAATAGTAACAGAAATCACTAAAATAGATATGGATATACTTAATGAAAAAGGAGTGTCTTTTGAAGATGCTATAAGTAAATTAAAGGATATGTTTGAAGATGGAGATGTTTTATGCTCATGGGCAAAGGATGATGTTGCAGAATTAATTATTAACGCCCATTATTATAATTATAATGATTTAAGATGGTTAAATGAATATCTCGATATTCAAGAATATGTTACTAAAATTTTAGCTCATAAAAAAGCATTGGGGCTTAAGTCAGCTTTAGATGAATTAAAAATTAAAGTAGATGATACAAAATTACATGATGCTTTAAATGATGCAAAATATACCGTCGAAGTATTTAGGAGAGTATATAATTCTAGAGTGATAAAAAATTATATAGTTAAAGATATATATAATATGCCTGCTATACAGGTATCAGATCTTGAGAGTATAGAAATAGAAGAAGAAAAATTAATGCTAAAGTGTCCTAAGTGTGGAAAAAAAATTGATTTACAAACTCCTATAAAGCTTTTAAATTGGAGATTTGCAGCTGTAGGCACTTGTCCGAAATGTAAGTGCAATGTTTTATGCGAAGTTTTGGTTAAAAAGACTCTTCAAGGAGAGAATGGATATAACGAAGTTAATAGTGTATTGAAAGATGAAGCGTACTTAAATTATATCTATAAGTTAGAGAATAGTGAGAAAAAAAGGTGATTTCAGTATATATTCAGAAATAAGTAAGAATTTAGTTAAAGAAATTTAATCCGAGATATGATAAAATAGTTTTGTGAAGAAGAACAAAACGAATACATTGAATGAAAGGATTTTATTTATGAATATAGCCTTTTTTCTTACACCAAAAAATGAAGTTGTATGTGAAAATCAAGATGCAACTATGAAACAAGTTATGGAGAAAATGGAATGCTACGGATACACAGCGATTCCTATTATAGATAGAGAAGGAAAATATGTTGGTACGCTAACAGAAGGCGACCTATTGTGGAAGTTGAAAAATACACATAATCTAAATTTTAAAAACATAGAATCTGTTAAAGTTAAAGACATTTATAGAAAAACAACTCATAGGTCTGTTTCTATAACTTCAAATATAGAAAGCTTAATATCTTTAGCTGTAAGTCAGAATTTTGTGCCTGTAACCGATGATAATGGTACTTTTATAGGGATAATAAAAAGAAGTGATATAATCAATTATTGTTTCAATGAGATGGAAAAGAGAAAAGAATTAGAAATACAACAATTTTCAATGTATGATGAAGGTTAAAGTATTATAAATATAAGATCGCATTTATTTTGAAAATTTAAATGTATGAGCGACTCAACTGGTAAAAAAGGAGATACGCATCTTTTATAGTAAAGATCCGTATCTCCTTTTATTTGTATAAAGAATACCACCGGTTAGACCGGTGGTTCTGACTCTGAGAAAGATTTGCTTTTATGAATAAATTTCGGGCTATAACTTTTATATTATTAGATAATAGGTTTTTAATAATCTATTCTGCATTTTGATAAGTTTCTACTACAAAATCAAACTCGTTGGGATCAGTTATCTCTCCGTAACTATCTTCTTTTATTCCAGGGTAATAGTATAGTACTAGCTTATCATTAGAGTTGTTGAAATTTTCTAGAAGAATATATAAATTATCTAAAGTACAGTCTTCAACGACAGCTAAAACATTATATTTTGAAGAAACTCGAGTATCGTTGTTAGTAAGATCTAGCGTAAAATTATCAAACTTTCTTACATTGACTCTTTCTTTATCACAAGAGCAAATTAAAGAACCGCTTCTACAGCTTGAACATTTTTTGAAATTGCAATCAAATGCACAGTTTAAGCATTCACAATGAGAACATTTTTCTAACTGTTTAAAGTTTTCTCTATTTTTAGTTTTGAAATCTTGAAGTAAGCTTATGCTAGGACTAGATTTGAACATTGAAAATAAAGATTTTTTCTTACAGTCAGTTTCTGCAGAATCCAAAAGCTTCATATATTCCTTAAGAATAGGTGATTTAGAGAAATATTTTCTTATTTTTGAATCTCTTTCTGAAATAAATGGGGATATTTCACTTATGGCATAAGCTATATCAGTATAAATCTTTCCCCAATACCTTCGTTCTTCGTTAATAAAATTTAGGTCCTTATCACTATCCATATTTTATCACCTAATTAGATTTGTATTTTGCTAATTCAAGATCTAAATCAACTTCATCTAATTTCTTAAATTCACTATCAAAATCATCTAGGTCTCTTAGTTCACCTAAACCTTGAGCAAGAGCTTCTTTACGTTGAATTTTTCTTTCTATACTATCAATTTGTATTGAGTTACTTTTAGTTTGAACATTAGCTAGAACCTCATTTACTTTTTGAGAGGCTTCAGCATTTGCAAATCTTGCAGCTGCCTCATCTCTGTAACTTCTAGTCTTTGTTATTTCTTCTTCCAAAGCACGTAAATTTGCCTTTAAAGTATCTGCTTGTATTTTAGCATTATCATAGCTTGCTTGTAGAGAAGCAGCCTTTTTATCTGTTTCAACTTTTTTAGCTAATGCTCTTTTTGCTAATTCCTCATTTCCCTTGCTTAGTGCTAATCTAACCTTTTGATCATAATCTTCAGATTCTTTTTTAGCAGAATCTAGTTTTTTCTCAATTTCATGAACATTACCTAAAATTTGAGCTGAACTCAATTTTGCTTTATTGAATTGTTCATCCATATCTCTTAGTTTTTGATCTAATAATTCAACTGGATTTTCCATTTCATCTAATGAGTTGTTTACTTTTGCCTTGATCATATTTGACATCCTTGAAAAAATTCCCATGCCTATACCTCCAAATAATTATTATTTTCTTTTATTATTTAAATATTTTTTTATTAATATAATAGCTAGTACGAATACTCCAGCTAAAACTAAGGTGTTAATTAATGAGCTTGTTGGTGAACCAAAATAAAATGGTCTGTAAAAGTATCCTCCACCAAAGAACGGCCAGAATGAATGTCTGTTGGAACCACTATTATATGTTTGAGTATTAGTATTTTTATTATCATTTGTATTAGAAGAAGTTGAGGGGTCAGTGGTTCTACTTTTATCAGTTGTAGAATAAGAACCGCTACTAAATCCTTGTGATCCACCACTACTTGAAGATGAAGAAGAATTCTTTGAATTTGAGTTTGAAGAATCACTATTCGAAAAATTACCAGATTTAAATCCTTCACCGCTCTTTGAACTACTTGAATCACCACTTGTGCTTGTTGAGGATTTACTAGATGAACTTGATCCACTAAAAGATCCTGAACTAAATCCACTACTTGATTTTGAACTGCTAGAACTAAATTTGCTGCCGCTAGAGCTTGATCGACTGCTACTACCAGTTGATTTAGCAAAGGCGACTGTAGTATTGTTAGATGTATTTATACCTATAAATGACATAGCATCTAAAGATAAATTAGAAAATATAAATATGAATGTTAAAAATATAGTTAAAGCATATTTTTTTTTAATCTTACGAATAGTGATCACCCCTTAAAAGATTATGTACTTATTATATAAAAAAGATTCCTTATACACAATATGGAAAAGCAATGAAAAAAGACTAAAAAGGATGATTATAATTGTATATCGCAACAAAGGTTATTATATCTCTTTTATAATGGTTATTTCTTATCCTTTTAAATGGTATTATATACTACATATCAAAATTGTAAATAATTTTGATAATAATTAGATTAAAACAATGTGTATTTTTATATTAAGATAATATGAGGATTAAATTTTAAAATGATTGTATATATGTTGCAAGTAACAATTAAGGCTAAATTTCTTGCAATATTTTTAGAATTATCATGAAGAATTATTTTGGTAACATATATATTATAATTATATTTGTAGCACAGCAAACCGTACTTGTGTAAAAGATTCTATTAGACTATTATTGTAAGTAAGAAAAATTATAATGAGGAGTGAATTATACTATGTCCAATGAAGAATTAGAAAGCAATATGAGTGAACTTTTAAATCAATACGATGTAAAAAGACTAAATAGAGGAGATGTATTAAAAGGTAAGGTTATAGATGTAAACGATAAGGAGGTTTCGGTTAATATAGATTATGCTTTCGATGGATTAATAGCTAAAGAAGAAGTATCTATAAATGGCAGGGATCCAAGGGAAGTAGTCAGCAAAGATGATGAAATTTATGTTTATGTAATATCTCCAAATGATGGTGAGGGGTATGTTGAACTTTCTTTAATAAAAGCCTTAGAAATAAAGGAAAGAGAAGAATTAAGTGAATGTTTCAAAGAAAAAAAGAATGTTAAAGTACATGTGAAAGAAGAAACCAAAGGTGGAGTAATTGCATACTATGGCAACGTAAGAGTGTTTATTCCAGGCTCTCTTGCAAGCAGAGAAAGAATTCAACTTAATAATTTAATAGGAAGAGATTTAGATGTTAGAATCACTGAATTAGACTTTAAGAACAAAAAAGTTATAGCATCAAGAAGAATTATTGAAGAAGAAGAATATAATAAAAATAAGAAAAATATATGGGATAATTTAAAAGAGGGAGAGAAAAGAAACGGAGTTGTCAAGAAAATAGTTAAGTTTGGAGCTTTTGTTGATATTGGGGGAGTAGAAGGATTAATTCACCTTTCGGACTTATCATGGGAAAGAGTAAATAAGCCGGAAGATATAGTTAAAGAGGGAGATAAGGTAGAAGTATTTATAGGTAATATAGATAGAAAAAATGAAAGACTATCATTAATATTAAAAGATGTAACTAAAGAGCCATGGACAGTTCATGGTAAAGATATTAATGAAGGCGATATATTTGAAGGAAAGGTTGTGCGTCTTACTACATTTGGTGCATTTGTTGAGTTATTTGATGGTATAGAAGGTTTAGTTCATATAACAGAGATTACAGACGAACATATTGCAAAGCCTTCAGATGTATTGGAAGCCAATCAAAAAGTAAAGGTTAAGGTTCTAAGTATCAATATGGAAGAAAAAAGAATAGCATTGAGCATAAAAGAAGCTGTAGAAACTAATAAAGAATATCTTGATTACATTGACAACAGTAATGAAAGTGGAACATCATTAGGAGATTTACTTAAAGGATTTAAATTTGAGTAGATTTACAGAAGTTTAAATATGAAAAATAAGTATGGATAATTATCCATACTTATTTTATTTTTGGGTATTCTGCTTAAATTTTTTCTATTTTTAACATATTAGTTCCGCCAGTTTGAGTTGTTGGCATTCCAGCAGCAACTATTATATCGTCTCCAGGTTGTGTGAAATTTAGACTAAATACTGTGTTTTTAGCTTCTGTTAATATTTCATCTGTTGAGTTAAACATTTTACAAGGCATTGGGAAGATTCCAAAGTTTAAGCTTAATCCTTTTCTTACTTGTTCATAAGGTGTTATAGCTATGATTGGAGCCTTTGATCTGTATCTTGAAAGTAGTCTTGCAGTAGCACCGCTCTTAGTTGCTGCCACTATAGCTTTTGCATGTAATATGTTAGCTGTTCTACATGCTGAATAACTTATTGCAGCTGCGTAGTCAGTAAGTGATGGTTCTCTAAGTCTTGCAGTTAAGTGGTTATAATCTAAGTATTCTTCAGCTTCTTGAGCAATTTTTGACATTGTCTTTGCTGCTTCTATAGGGAAACAACCAGAAGCACTTTCTCCACTTAACATGATTGCATCAGTTCCATCAAAAATAGCGTTACAAATATCACTTGCTTCAGCTCTAGTTGGAAGTGAATTTCTAATCATTGAATCAAGCATTTGAGTTGCAGTTATAACAACTTTACCAGCTTCATTACATTTTCTGATTATCATTTTTTGTATTATAGGCACTTTTTGAATTGGAATTTCAACACCCATATCTCCTCTGGCAACCATTACAGCGTCAGTTACTTCGATGATAGAATCTATATTATCTACACCTTCTTGGTTTTCAATTTTAGCTATTACCTTTATATGTTCCCCATGGTTTTCTTTTAGAACTTTCTTTACATCTAAGATATCACTGGCTTTTCTTATGAAAGATGCAGCAATAAAATCAACGCCCATTTTGCATCCGAATTTTATATCTTCTATATCTTTTTCTGTAATTGATGGTAATTTAATAACTACATTAGGTACATTTACACCCTTATGATTTTTAATTTCACCACCTACAACAACTTTTGTATGAATTGTTTTACCTTCAACACCAGTAACTTTAAATTTTAGAAGACCATCATCAACAAGAATTTTTCCGCCAACTTTTATATCTTGATAAAGCACATCATATGAGATTGAGCATCTTTTCTCATCACCAAGAATTTCTTCGCCACATATGAAATCGAAATCGTCACCGTCATTAAGAGTTACACCATCGTTTACAAAGTTATGAGTTCTGATTTTTGGACCTTTAATATCAAGAACTATAGCTGTTGCAGAATTCATTTCTTTACTTAGACGTTGGATTAGTTCGATTTTTTCTTTGTGTGTTTCATGTGTACCATGAGAAAAGTTTAATCTTGCAGCGCTCATCCCAATTTCAATGAACTTTCTTAAAGTCTCCTCATTATCGCTTGCTGGACCAATAGTAAAAATCATTTTTGTTTTTTGCATATAAACACCTCACATTAAAATTTTGTATATATATTATAGTGTGTGAAATAATTAATCATAAAATAATAAAAATATACATAATATAGCAATATTTTATGATAAACTAAGAAAAGATATGTATAATCATATTCTATCATATAATTGATGAAAGGAAGAGAGTAGAATGAAAAATTTAGAGAATATTACGGGGAAAAGAATTTTTTATCATTTTAATGAAATAAGTAAGATACCAAGAGGTTCTGGAAATGAGAAACAAATAAGTGATTATTTATTGAGCTTTGGAAAGAGTTTAGGATTAGAATGTATTCAAGATGATGCCCTAAATGTTATTATTAAAAAACCTGCATCAAAAGGGTATGAGAAAGCTCCAACAGTTATAATACAAGGTCATATGGATATGGTGTGTGAGAAAAATAACGATAAAATTCATGATTTTGAAAAAGATCCAATAAGTTTAGTGGTCAAAGATGATTATATATATGCAGATAATACAACTCTTGGAGGAGATGATGGAATTGCTGTTGCTTATGCGATGGCAATATTGGAGGACACATCGATAGAACATCCTGCTATAGAGGTATTAATAACAACAGATGAAGAAACAGGAATGACTGGAGCTAAAGCTGTACGATCAAAAGATTTAGATGGAAAAATTGTTTTGAATTTAGATTCAGAAGAAGAGGGAAAACTTTGGGTCAGCTGTGCTGGTGGAATTAGAACTGAATCTACTTTGCCTATTGAATGGACAAATAAAAAAGAAAATACAAAAGAATATGTGATTGAAGTTAAAGGATTAGCTGGAGGACATTCAGGAGCTGAAATTCATTTAGAAAGAGGAAATGCAAATAAATTAATGGCAAGAGTATTAAGGGAAATCTTAAATAAGGTATCTTTTAATTTAGTTTCATTAAAAGGTGGAGCAAAAGATAATGCAATACCAAGAGAAGCTATGGCGGTTATTTCAATTGATCAATCAAAGGAAAAAGAACTGATTGAAGCTAAAACAAAGATAGATAGTGATATTTCTAAAGAATTGAGCACAAAAGATCCAGGACTTAAGATAACATTATCTGAAAGTAAAGATAAAATAGAAAAAGTATTTTCAGATGATACTACAACTAAAGCAATTAGTTTATCATATTTGTATCCAAATGGTGTAAACACAATGAGTTCTGAAATAGAAGGATTAGTGGAAAGTTCATCAAATCTTGGAGTGGTAACAACCAATGAAAGTGATATAAAATATCATAGTGCTGTTAGAAGTTCTGTGTTTTCATTGAAAGAAGAAATAGTTGAAAGAAATAAATGTTTAACTGAAATTATGGGTGGTACATTTGAGTCTGCCGCAGGATATCCAGAATGGCCATATAAAAGTGATTCAAAAATAAGGGATATATGCAAAGATGTATACCTTAGAATGTATGGAAAAGAAGCAGAAGTTGTAGCTATCCACGCTGGATTAGAATGTGGGATACTTAAGGAAAGACTTGGAGATTTAGATATGATTAGTTTTGGTCCTAATATCATTGATATACACACTCCAAATGAACATTTAAGTATATCTTCTGCTTGTAGATGCTTTGAATATTTAGTAGAAGTTCTTAAGGAAATTAGAAATTAGTATAAAAAATTAATTAGAACAGTAAGTTAACCAGAAAATTTATTGGATAACTTACTGTTTTTTTTATTATTCTCAGGATTTTGAGTTTTAAGTTTATTTATAAAAAAGATAATGAGTAAGAAATAACAAAATGTAAAACAAAAGTCAGAAAATTATAAATTTACAGTAAATGACCATTATTGATAGCAATATTGAGGAAATTAGAGATATTTCGGTATAAATAAGAATATAAAAGTATAAAAGGTTTGACCTTTACCTAGCTTATCACTATACTAGATACATGTTTTAAAATTTACAGTAAAGTGTAAACGATAACTAAGGTGCCTTTTAAGGTAATATAGATTAGGTATGGAGAGGAATTTAAGATGAAAATTAAAAATAATAGGCTTATGAAATGTGTAATTACAACTTTTATTTTTTCGGGAGTTTTTCTTATTAATATGCAACATGCCAAAGCTGATACTACATTAACACATAATAGAGGAATTACAATTAAGACTAGTGAACTTAAAACAGCTAAAGTGATAAAAGCACCATCAGATTCAGAAACAGTATCAAATGGTGAAGATTCAGTATCAAGAGGAGCAATTAGTAAGGGAAATGAAGTCGTAAATTATGCATATAAGTTTTTAGGAAAGCCATATGTTTATGGAGCGGTTGGTCCAAATGCTTTTGATTGCTCAGGATTAACACAATATGTTTATAATAAATTTGGTGTAGATATATCAAGAACTACATATACACAAGTAAATGTAGGGACTAAAGTGGATAAAAGTAATTTAAGAGCTGGAGATTTAGTTTTTTTTAATACAGAAGGATCAATTAGCCATGTGGGAATTTATATTGGAAACGGAGAATTTATACATGCGCCAAGGTCTGGAAAACCAGTAATGGTAAGTTCATTGTGTGATGGATACTATTCAGAAAGATATGCTACTGCAAGAAGAATTTTTTGCTAATGGATATAGTTAACTTAAGATGCTAAATGTAAATATAATATAGTTGGAAATGATATAGAAGTATGCCTAGGAGTGTAGGAATATGACTTTCTATAGCCTTAATATTGCAAATATATAAGTTTAGATTTTTAAAATATGCCCTATATAATATTTTTTTATTTAACATAATTCATATATGTGTAACTTGCAGAATAAATATTAATATATAAGAAATCTGAAAAAATAGCAGGTCAAATATATATAATATTATTCTGTTTTATAATGTTTTCTATAAGTTTTGATAACATATAAAACTTAACTTTTTGACACGCTATTTTTAGAATGTTCAAAAGGGGGGAGACTATGAGATACACAAGATATGAATATAAAAAATCAGGCAGGATGAAATTCTTATGTAGTGTTGTCGTTATCGTTGGGATATCTATAGTTGGAGGCGTGCTTATTAGTAATGTTATCTTTGATGGGAAGAGTGTACAAAACGTAGGCATAAATAGTTCAAAATCTTCAACTCAAGGTGACTATAACGGTACAATAAAAAATATCATCGCACTGCAATGTGGTTATTATTCAAAAGAGGAGAATGCAAAAGAGTCGCTATCTGCAATATCAAAATACTGTCAGCCATTTATAGTAGAAGATGATGGTAAATATAGAGTTTTAGCAGGAATATACAATGAGGAAGATGGCTTAAAAAAGATAGAAGAATTCAAGTCCAATAATATTGATGTCGCTAAAATTAGTTTAGGTGCTTCTAGTGATGACTTGGAAAATAAAAAGCTCATAGAAATTATGAATGGATTTTTGACAATTGTGAATAAGTTACAAGATAATCAGGTGAAAAGTATAAAAACAGCAGAATTTAAAGCCTGGACGGATGGAATTGTAAATGAAGGAAGCACAGCCAAATCAAATAAGATAAGCCAATTATATGATTATGTAAAAAATCTGCCTGATGAAATGGATAAAACGAACAGTAGCAATGATATGCAGGAGTTATATAAACTTATTAAAAACTGAAAGATTTAGTTAATAATTATTACAACAAAATTACATTTATATAAAAAAACTTATAACTTAATATAACACACTTGTTTAAGAACATCTTAAATGATAAACTATAAGGTGTAGAAATGGTAGAATATCATTTCTACACCTTTAAAATTTAATAGTTTTTGGTTAAAAAATTAACATGTCTACAATATATATTATTTGTCAATGATATATAATAAGGTACATTCAAAGAATGGGAGATCATTATGCTCGCCTATTATTTTTCATGTGCCAAAATTCTTTATTTTAGGATGTGAATATATGAAAGTAATATTAGCTTCTGCTTCAGAAAGACGACAAGAACTCTTAAGTAGATTAATTAAGAATTTTGATGTTATTGTCAGTAATTTTGATGAGAGTAAAGTTATTTTTGAGGGCTCTATAGATAGATATGTTAAAGACATAGCTTTAGGAAAGGCACTGAATGTTAAGAATAAGCTAGATGAGGATGCGATTATAATTTCAGCTGATACTGTAGTCACCATAGACAATATGATACTAGGAAAACCAAGAGATGAAGAAGATGCTTTTAATATTATAAAATCACTTCAAGGTAGAAAACATTTGGTTTATTCTGGTGTTGTTGTGATTAATACAGCTAAAAATTTGACGATTCAAGAGAGTTTATCTACTGAAGTTACTTTTTCTGAAATAAGCGACGATGAAATATTAGAATACATAAAAACTGGTGAGCCTTTAGATAAAGCTGGTGCTTATGGAATCCAGGGGATAGGTGGAATATTTGTTGAAGAGATAAGAGGATGTTATTACAACGTTGTTGGACTGCCACTGAATAAGCTAAAGTTTATGCTTAAAGAGATACAATAATTATATTTTAGGGATAGAGGGGAAATCATATATTTGGAGGTAATATATTATATGGAAAGTAGCCTTAAAATCAAAGATATACCACAAAATGAACGGCCTAAAGAGAAATTATTAACTTATGGAGCAGAATCTTTAAGTAATTCGGAATTATTAGCAATAATAATTAGGACTGGAACACAAGGAGAGAATGTTCTTCAATTGTGTAGCAGGCTTTTATCTGAGCTAGAAGGGCTAAATGGTATTTTAGATGCAAGTTTTGATGATATAGTATCTATAAAAGGTATTAAACAAGGAAAAGCTTCACAAATTTTAGCTTTAGCTGAGCTTTTTAAGAGATTTAGAACATTGAAAGCAATAAATAATGACATCAAAATAACTTCACCAAAAGACTTATCAAGTCTTCTCATGGGAGAAATGAACGAATTAAATCAAGAAGTATTAAAAGTTGTCTTATTAAATACCAAGAATATAGTTGTTGGTATTAAAGATGTTTTTAAGGGTAGTTTAAATACGTCGGTTGTGCATCCGAGAGAAATTTTTAAGCAAGCTATAAGTAAGAATAGCGCATCGATAATTATATGTCATAATCATCCGTCAGGCGATCCGACGCCTAGCAGAGAAGACATAAATATAACACTAAGAATTAAAGAATGTGGAAATATTATAGGAATTCAATTAGTAGACCATATTATAATAGGAAATAATAAATTTGTTAGCCTCAAAGAAAGAGGACTAATATAGAATTGGAAGGGGAAAAATAAATGGGATTTTTTGGATCAGGAAAAGATATGGGGATAGATTTGGGAACTGCAAACACCCTAGTATTTGTAAAAGGTAAAGGAATAGTTTTAAGAGAACCATCTGTTGTTGCAATGAACACTATGACTAAAAAGACATTAGCGGTTGGATCAGAAGCTAAGCTTATGATTGGTAGAACCCCAGGAAATATAGTAGCTATAAGACCATTAAAAGATGGAGTAATTGCAGATTTTGATACAGCTCAAACAATGATGAAAAGTCTAATAGAAAAAGTATCAACTAAGAATGCATTTAAAAATCCAAGAATAATAGTTTGTTATCCATCAGGAGTTACAGAAGTTGAGAAAAGAGCTATCGAAGAAGCTACAAAACTTTCAGGAGCTAGAGATGTTATTTTAATGGAAGAACCAATGGCAGCAGCAATCGGAGCAGGGCTTCCAGTAAGCGAACCAACAGGAAGTATGATAGTTGATATTGGCGGTGGAACAACAGAAGTTGCTATTATTTCATTAGGTGGTATAGTAACTAGTAAGTCACTTAGAATAGCTGGTGACGAGTTAGATCAATCAATAATATCTTATATTAAAAAAGAATTTAACTTAATGGTTGGAGAAAGAACAGCTGAACAAGTTAAAATGGAAATAGGTTCAGCTTATAGGACTTCAGATGAAGAAACAGTCATGGAGATTAAAGGAAGAGATATGATTACTGGGCTTCCAAAGATTGTTGAAATTTCAGAAACTCAAGTTAGAGAAGCTTTAAAAGAACCAGTATATGCTATTATAGAATCAATTAAGACAACATTGGAAAAGACTCCACCAGAACTTTCAGCAGATATTATGGAAAAAGGTATAATGTTAGCAGGTGGCGGGGCATATCTAAAAGGATTAGATATACTTATAAATAAAGAAACAAACATGCCTGTACATATTGCGGAGGCACCTCTTGATTGCGTAGTACTTGGAGCAGGGAAGGCACTAGAAGATTTTGATAAAATTAGCAGAGATCAAAGAGGTTAAATATGAAGCTTCTTAAGAATAAACTGGCAGTAACTATTATAGTACTGTCAGTTAGCTTTTTAGGGTTAATAGTTTATACAGTTAGAAAGGAAAATAGAAGTATTATTGAAAGTGGTGCCGGTAGTACTTTAAATCCAGTGCAAAGTCTCTTATATTCAGGAACTAGTAGGATTAAAGAGACCTTAGATTTTTTCTTGAATTTTTCAGAAGTAAAAGCGCAAAATAAAGAATTAATTAAAGAAAATCAAGAACTTGAAAATGAGTTGGCTAGTTATTCAGATTTAAAAGAAGAAAATGATAGATTAAGACAAGTGTTGAATTTTCAGGAAGAAAGAAACAATTATAACTATGTAGCATGTGATATTATAGGATATAGTGGTGGAAACTTTTTAGATGGTTATGTGGTAAATAAAGGAAAAAATGACAATATACAAAAGGGTATGATTGTTATAGCGGCTCAAGGTCTAGTGGGACAAGTAACCAGTGTTGGAAGTAATTGGTGCATAGTTCAATCTCTGATTAATGAAAATATAGCAGTAAGTGTTATGGATCAAAGTACTAGAGATGCTACAGGTTATATAAAAGGTTTCAAAGATAGTACGGGAGAAAACTTAGCTAAGGTATATGATCTTCCAATGAATTCAGATGTTAAGGAAGGCGATGTAATAATGACATCTGGAGTAGGAATGCTTTATCCAAAGGAAATTAGAATTGGTGAAGTAATTTCAGTAGAAGAAGATAAAGTAAAAGTAATGAAGAATGCAGTTGTAAAACCATATGTAGATTTTAATAAGTTAGAAGAATTATTTATTGTCTCTCCAAAGGATACGAGAGAAATTAAATATAATTAGAGGTTTATAATGGAAAAATTAATTATTATTTTGATTTCTATAGGATTGGTTATATTAGATAACTCACTAATTCCTTTTTTTTCAATAAAGGGAGCTTATCCCAGTTTAATATTTACTTTTGCTATAGCTTATTCATTAGTCAATAAGAAAGAACGAGCTGTATTTATGGGTGTTGTGAGTGGGATACTTCAAGATATTTTCTTTTTTAATGGTTTTGGTGTAAATTCATTATTGAATTTATTTCTATGTCTTCTAGCAAGTTTTATTGGAGCAGGAATAATAAAGACTAAGAGACTGATACCTGTGATCTCGGCTTTTTTTATAACAATAATTAAATACGCAGGAGTTATGTTGATATTTAATTTTTTTAATATTGAAATACAATTTTCTAAAAGTATCATTATGGGGGTATACAACGGAGTAATAATGTTTTTTGTGTATAAATTAGTAATGAATGTTTATGATGATGAGTATTCAAAGCAAAGATGGAGGTTTAGATGATAGTAAATAAACCAACTAATAAAAAGAAAAAGAAGATTTCTAGATATACAGTTTTATCTATAATTATGATAGCTATATTTTCAGTGATCATTCTAAAATTGTTATATATTCAAGTATTTAATTATGATGAATATAAGGATAAAGCAGATGTAACATCAACAAGATTTATATCAGAAAAAGCCCCAAGGGGTAAAATATATGATGACAAAGGAAATGTTTTAGCAACTAATATTCAAACATACACTATTACATATACGGAAACAAAAGATGCTGATAAACAGTTTTATATAACTATGAAAGAACTTTTTAAAATATTGGATGAAAATGGAGAAGGCATTCAGGATTCGTTACCTTTAAAAATTGATGGTAATAATAATATATATTTTGAGTATAAAACTAATGAGAAACAATCCCAAAATATAGAGGAATTGAGATTTAAAAAGGATAGGGGACTGAATGACACTCTAAAAAACAAAATGTTCAAGGATGTTGAAGAATTATCGGATGAACAAAATGCAAAACTAGATGAAGAACTTCTGAAAATAACTCCTGATGATGCATTTTATGCATTAGTTAAATCGTATAATTTAATTGGCCTTGTAGATCCAGATTATGACTCAAAAGAAAAGAAGAATGTCTATTCTAAAATGGAAGGCAAGGATTTAACAGATATGATTTTAAAAGAAGGGTATTCTTTAAATGATATTAGAAAATTTATGCTTGTAAAAGATGCTATAAAAATGCAAAGTTTTAAAGGATATAAATCAGTAACTATTGCAGAGAATATTAAGAAAGATACTTCATTAATAGTAATGCAAAAGAAATACGATTTGCCAGGAATAAATGTGAGTTCGGCACCTATAAGATCATACCCATATAATAATTTAGCATCTTCAGTTTTAGGGTATGTATCTTCAATTAATGATACACAAAAATCAACATATGAACTTAAAGGATATGATGTTTCATCAGATTCTGTAGGAAAGTCTGGAATAGAATCGGCTTTCGAAGAACAATTAAAAGGAGTTAAGGGTGGAACAACTGTTAAAGTTAACTCTAAAGGAAGTGTTTCGCAAGAATTATTTAAACTTGAACCTTATCCGGGAGATGATGTTCATCTTACAATAGATAGAGATATTCAATATGCAGCAGAGCAAGCATTGGCAGATAAAATTGCTGATATGCAGGCTACCGGAAGAGATGATAAAGGAAATAGACTATTGAATGCAACCAGAGGTGCATTGGTAGCAGTTGAAGTTAAAACTGGAAGGGTATTAGCTTTAACAAGTTATCCTAATTTGAATCCAAATTTATTTACAGTTCCAGGACAGTTAACTCCTGAGCAGTATAAAGATTATTTTAATCCTGATCTAGAAAAGTTTGGACAGGAGTTTATTAAAAGAATGGGACTTAATAAAACTGTTGATGATTTGTTCCCAGTAAGAAATGGAGTTAGATGGGATAAATTTGATTTATACCCAAAAGCAACATTTAATTATGCAACTCAGTCATTAATTCCACCGGGTTCTACATTCAAGCCTCTTACAGCTGTTGCAGGTTTAGAATCAGGGGTAATAACTCCAGGTGAAATGATAAATGATACAGGAGTATTTAATATTCATCCAGAGATTTTTGGTAAAGCTTTTAAGCCAGGAGGATTAGAAGCTGCACAAGGGAACATAAGTTTAACAACAGCTATAGCAAAATCTATTAACTTCTACTTCTATGAAACTGCTACTAGAATGTATATACAAGCAGGAGGTAAGGCTAATAATGTTGAAGCTCTAAATTCTCTTGCTAAATATGCTTGGCAATTTGGATTAGGAGTTGATCCAAATAGTAATGCAAAGAAGTCAACAGGAATAGAAATTGGAGAAAGCTTTGGTCAGACGTACAATTTTACTGATAATAAAAAGAATTTCTTAGCAATGTCGACAGATAACATAATTACATTTTTAGATAACGGTGAATACAACGGAGTGTTTTTTGCTCCAATTCATTTAAAAGATTCTGATAATGATAATGATGCAGTTAAGGCAGCTAAGAAAGCAATCAAAGATAAAGTCAAAGATGCTATAGATAAGAATTCTGATAATCAGCAAGCAGTAAGCCATGATTTTTTTGCCAAGGATATAAAAAAAGATGTTTTAAACCTAATGAATAATTCTGATGAGTATAAGGCAAGTATATCTGGAAGAAGCGTAAATATTGATTCCCAGGCTACAATAGTAGCAGAAGAATTAGCTCAATTTGCAACTAATGATATGCCAGGACAAGTAAGATCCCCAGGTTCACTTGTTTCAGCATCAATAGGTCAAGGAATGAATAACTTTACTCCATTGCAACTAGTATCATACATATCAACTATTGCAAATGGAGGAACAAGATATAAGATTCATTTGGTAGATAAAGTTACAGATGGGGATGGAAATATAGTTCAAGAGTTTAAACCAGAAGTTTTAAATACAGTTAAAATGTCAAAAGAGACTCAAGATGCTGTTAAGCAAGGAATGACAGCTGTTAACCAAGAAGCAGATGGTACCGGTAGTTCTACATTTTTAGGATATCCAATACCAACAGCTGGTAAGACTGGTACAGCCGACGTTTCTGATGATCAATTAGAAAAAGGAAGGGAACCTTACGCAACATATGTCAGTTTTGCGCCAGCAAATGATCCACAGATAGCTGTAGCAGCGGTAGTATTTGATGGAGGTCATGGAAGTAATATTGCATCAGTAGTTAAATCAGTTTATGATGCTTATTTCAAGGATCAATTAAAGAATGACACACAGTATACTTCATCATCAGATACATGGAAAAAATATGTTTTAGGTAATCCATATACTCAAGAGGCAAATGCTTCACAGGCAAATACAAACCAAACTCATTAGTAAAAATTTATAATAGAAATCTTGTATTTAAATATAAATTAATAAAAATCAATTGATTTGTAAGGTATCTATATTAGGTATGCAATTATAAAAATTGCATAAAGTAAACCTAATTATAGATACCTTTTTATAAAAAATTAGATTTAGTGAGGGAAAAATGAAATATAATAATATTCTAAAAGGAAAATTTATCTCAAGACCAAATAGATTTATAGCTTATGTTGAAATTGATGGCAATGAAGAAGTTTGCCATGTAAAAAATACTGGAAGATGCAAGGAACTTTTGACACCTAATGCGACAGTATTTATTCAAAAAAATGATAATCCTAAAAGGAAAACTAAGTTTTCTCTTATAGGCGTTATAAAAGGAGACAGAATGATCAATATGGATTCTCAAGTAACTAATAAGGTTGTTCATGAATGGATATTAAAAGGGAACCTCTTAAAAGATGTGACGTTAATAAAACCAGAAACTAAATATAAGAATTCAAGGTTTGACTTTTATGTTGAGACAAAGAATCAGAAAATTTTTATAGAAGTAAAAGGAGTGACTTTAGAGAATAATGGAATTGTAAAGTTTCCTGATGCACCTACGGAAAGAGGTCTTAGGCATCTTAGAGAACTTGTTGATTGCGTTAAAGAAGGGTATGATGCCTACGTCATATTCGTAATACAAATGAAAGATGTTGTTCATTTTGAACCTAATGTAGAGACTCATAAGGAATTTGGAGATACACTAAAATATGCAAAAGAGAATGGTGTAAATATAGTTGCAGTAGACTGTTTAGTGGATGAAGACAGTATTAATATAAGGGATTATGTTGATGTAATATTATAGTGTGATAGCTGTTCAATGCTTTGGTATATACACTGCATATTATCAAATTTTGATGTTTTATATGCTTTTGTAAAATTTAATCAAAAATTAGTGAAACATATATACAAAAATAGTCAGTATAATGATATAATTTTAGAGAGGTTGCCATTTTCAAAACAATTTAACTATTTTAACCTGCAAAATTCATTGGAGGGAATGAATGTATAATAATGATGGTATTTTAATAAAGGGAAATAAAGATGGAATAAATACAACTATCAATATGAATAAATTTGCTTGTTTTGATGATATGCTTGTATTACTAATAAAGAAACTTTCTAAAGGAAAGCATTTTTATAAAGGGACAACTCTAATATTAAGAATAGATTTAAAATTGGTTAATAAAAAGGAAGTAGGCATTCTTAAAGAAAAATTATTAACTCAAATTGAATTAAAAGATATTGTTCTAGAAGATATAGAAAAGGAAATTGAGCAGGTGAATGAAAAAGAGGTTAAGGTATTCTCCGGTGTATACGAAGGGAAAACTAAATTTATAAGAAAGACAGTTAGAAGCGGAGAATGTATTAATTACCAAGGAAACATAGTTATAGTAGGAGACATAAATAGTGGTGCAGAAGTATATGCAGCAGGGAATGTAATTGTTTTAGGACGTATAAGGGGTAAAGTGAGCGCTGGGACTAATGGAAATATAAAAGCGGTAATAGCAGCATTCCTACTACAACCTGAACTATTAAAAATTGCAAATGTTATAGCTATGTCTCCAGATGATATCCAAAAGCCAAGCTATCCAGAATTAGCAAGAATTAGGGATGGGTTGATAATAGTGGAACCATATTTACCAAATAAATATATATACTAAAACGTCGGAGGGATTTTTTAATGGGAGTATCTATTGTAATAACTTCAGGTAAAGGTGGAGTTGGAAAAACAACAACTACAGCCAATATAGGAACTGCTTTAGCATCACTTGGTAAGAAAGTAGTTGTTATAGATGGAGATACAGGGCTTAGAAATTTAGATGTATTGCTAGGATTAGAAAATAGAATAGTATATACAATAATTGATGTTATAGAAGGAAGATGCAGATTAAAACAAGGACTTATAAAAGATAAGAGATTTGCTAATTTATTTCTTTTACCAACAGCTCAAACTAAGGATAAAGATGATATAAGTCCACAGGAAATGTTAAAAATAGTAAATGAATTAAAAGAAGAGTTTGATTATGTCTTAATAGATTCTCCAGCAGGAATAGAACAAGGATTTGAAAATGCTGTAATAGGTGCGGAAAAAGCAATTATTGTTGTAAATCCAGAAATAACATCTGTTAGAGATGCTGATAGAGTTATTGGTAAGCTTGATTCAAAGGGATTGGAAGACCATTCTGTTATTGTAAATAGATTGAACTATGAAATGACTAAGAATGGAGATATGCTTGATGTAGCTGATATTATTGAAACATTATCAGTAGAGTTACTTGGAGTAGTTCCAGACGATAAGAATATAACTATTTCAACTAATAAAGGTGAACCTATTGTGTTAGAAGAGGGTGCGATTGCTGGACAAGCGTTCAAGAATATAGCTAGAAGAATTACAGGTGAGGAAGTTCCTATTATTGATTTACATACAGAAGAGCATCAGGGATTTTTTAGCTCCTTAAAGAAGCTATTTAAGCGAAATTAAGGGAGGTTGAGAGAATGGGTTTTTTTAAGAGTTTAAATAGTAAGCCAACACCTAAAGAAGTTGCAAAAGACAGACTAAAGCTAATTCTTATACATGATAGAGGAGAAATTGCCCCAGATATTATTGAGAAAATAAGAGAAGAGATTTTAGAAGTAATTTCTAAGTATATTGATATACAAGTTGAGGATGTTGAAATATCCGTAAATAAGAATGGAGATGAAGAAGGTGAAAATACTTCTGCATTAATAGCTAACATTCCAATTAAAAGTATAAAGGGAAGATAAGTAACTTGTTTTGTTTAAATTATAAGAGATGTTTGTTTTAAAGAATTGTATGGCTAATTCTTTAAAACAAGTCATCTCATTTTTTTATAATAATTAAGTTTGTTAAATATGGATGACTTTGGGTATTTAACAAGATATTATCTTTAAATTATTACAAAATTATTATGTTTTTTATACCCAATATAATTATTATGGAGAATGCGGTAATAATAATGTATAATTAAGATTGATTGAGTTATATAAGATTAATATAACTAGGAGGTGAGATATTGTTTAGACTATTAAAATTAGATATGAAATTAATTAAAGAAATTGATAAGACTATATTAATTTCTTTAATTCTTTTAATTTTATACGGAACATTTAATATATATCTATGCACAAAAGGACAATTTGGATTGAGTTTTGTAAAGCAACAGCTGGGTTGGTTTGCAATATCACTTGTAGCGTTATATATTTTTGTGGCAGTAGATTATAAGATAATATTTAACTATGTACCTATATTATATTGGGGAGTTGTAGTTCTTCTTATATTAACCATGGTTCCAGGGATTGGAATAGTAGTTAATGGTGCTAGAGGATGGATCCGTTTAGGAGTAGGTAACCTTCAGCCGTCAGAATTTGCAAAGTTTGTAATTATACTTATGCTGGGTAAGAAGTTAGATGAGATGGACGGAAAAATAAATGATGTTAAGAATTTTTTAACACTAGCATTTTATTGCATAGTACCAGTAATATTTATTGTAATCCAACCTGATATGGGAATGAGTATGGTATGTTTCTTTATAGTTTTAGGAATATTTTATACAATGGGGTTTGATACGAGAATTATTGCTGGAGGATTAGCCTGCTTAGTACTTGGAATAGTGATTGTGTGGAATTCAGGACTCATAGAAACATATCAAAAAGCAAGATTTACAGCATTTTTGAATCCAAGCATCGATGATGCAAGTACGTATCATTTAAATCAGTCGTTGATTGCAATTGGTTCAGGTGGATTACTTGGAAGTAGTCCGTCGCTGGCTCAAGATGGGGTTACAACATATGCTGCACAAAATGTACCAGAAGTTCAGACGGACTTTATTTTTGCTGCAATAGCAGATCAATGGGGCTTTTTAGGTGCAATTGTTTTGTTAATGCTTTACGGATTTCTTATATATAAGATGATTTCAGTAGCACGAACATCTAAAGATATATTTGGCTCAGTTATATGTGTTGGAATAGTGTCATATTTTTTATTTGCTATATTGCAGAATATAGGGATGACAATAGGATTACTACCAATTACAGGAATAACCCTGCCGCTTGTTAGCTATGGAGGAAGTTCATTGCTTACAACAGTAATTTCAATAGCACTAGTAATAAATGTAGGAATGAGAAGAAAAAAGATACACTTTTAGAATATGCATGTTGCTATAATAAATTTATGCTATAATTTCAATAAGTTGAGTGCTCAATTTGGAGGGAAATGTAAAAAATAATTATAGTGAATATACCAAAATTATTTATAAAATAATAGGATTAATAATTTTATCCAGTACAGTAGAAATTGCAAATAAGAATTTTGAGTACAGTATAAAATTATTAATCTTATTTTAATTTTTAAGGATTATTTATTATAAAATAGATGATTTTCGAAGAGTAGGTATTAGTGGCATAAAAATTCTAGGCGGTGTATTTTTTTAATTAAGCAGCCTAAATGATATCTAAATATTGCGGAATGTAGCAAATACAAAGATTCTGCAACAATTTTGTTCTCATAATTTTATGAAGTAGTAAATATACTTTAATGTGAATGAATTTGAAAGGAGTGTATCATGGGCAGCTATAGATCAGCTTATGAGGATTACTATAAGAACATTAATAATACAACGAAAGGAAGAAAGGATAAAAGGAACCATTTGACTTCAGGCAAGAAAGCTAATAATGCTATCATTGGTTCAAGATATGGGAGTAATATGAAAAGTAACGATAAGATGATAAATGTTTTGATTAAGAGAATAACTAAGGAACTAACTGGAGCTACACTTTTATTGCTATTTTTTGTTGGATTGAAGTATACCCCTTACGCACAAGTACAAGAAATGCACATTAAATGTAAACAAGCATTAAACCGAAATTTTAATTATAACGAGTATATAGATACTTTTAGTACAATGCAGATAGGAAATATAAAAGGTAAGGATTTAAAGATTGGAAATTTTACTGTAGATGATTTGAAAATTGAAAATTTAAAGTTAAGGACTTTTAATTTTATGGAATATATAAGAAGCAACAGTAATATGAACAATTAAATTTATAGGAAATAACATATTATTATGAATATAAAATATATTTTAATATTTGATTAAGTTCCATTTTTTACTTGTGCATTGCAAATTATTTTGATATAGCAATATTATAGGGGTTAGAAATGAAGAAATGGTATATGGTATTGATTTTAGAACTGTCGATATTAATGTGGCTTGGAGATTATGAAGGTTACATTGTTATTAGTTTTCTGTGGGTAATATTGCATGAATTTGCACATATGATAGTTGCAAGTAAATTTGGGTGCAAATTTAATAATGTTAATATTAGCATATTTGGTGCTAAAGTCGAATTAAGTGACATCGATGAGTTAACTGAAAGAAAAAAAATGATTTTATATTTAGCTGGACCATTTTTCAATATTTTTATGGCTGTGGTTATGTGCTATTTATATGGATATTTTAAGTATCAAATTATTGAAGATAGTATAAAAGTTAATTTCTTTTTAGGAGCATTCAATTTATTGCCTGCTTATCCTCTTGATGGTTCAAGGGTATGTGAAATACTATTATCAAAGAAGCTATTATATAAAAGATCAAAGAAAATTACAGAAATCTTTAGCTTTATTATTTCAGGAACATTATTTTTAATATTTATTATAATAATGATATTACATAAAGTTAATATAAGTTTATTTCTTGCAGTCATATTAATCACATATGCAACATTTATAGAAAAAGAAAAAACTATGTATATAATAATGGGAGATATGATCAAGAAAATAAGAAAGTTAAAAAAGCATAACTATATAGAGAATAAATCAATTTCTGTGTATTATAAAAAAGGTTTAGTTAATGTTTTATCTTTAGTTGATAAAAACAAATTTAACAGTTTTTATATTCTTAATGATGACATGGAACTCATTAGTATAATACATGAAGATGAGCTTATAAAAGCATTAAAGGATTATGGAAATATAACACTAGAAGAGTATGTACAATTAAAAAAGAAAAATAATTAAGCTCGTTAAAAAATAACAGAAACGTAATGGTGATTTAACTTACTTTTTTTATAATTTAAGCATGTGATGAAGAGTAATAACTAGTACCATAATAAAAATGTATCTTCTATGTGTGAAAATGCACTTTTGTATTGTGATTCAGACAATTACTTGTTTATTACTCTCTAAATGTGATTAAAAAGGGTAGGAGCGTTAATATGGATACTTTACTTCATGGGAAAATAGGTTATTTTCTTAGCAAGGAATTAATTGAGAGAGGCTACTCAAATATTATTGATAGTAACTTTTTTATTTATGGAAATGTGTTACCTGATTTAAAGCTCAAATATAGAATGACTATGCATAGTAAAAATGAGGATTGGGAGAAGGTTATAGGGATTATTGATGAAATAATTTATGGTGAAATTAAAAGAAATAAGGATATTTCAATTAAGCTAGGAATATTGAGTCATTACCTATGTGATTTTTTTACTTTTCCACATAATAAAGCTTTTGAAGGAAATATTATTAGGCATGAATTATATGAACAAACTCAAAGAATTTTATGGTGGAAAAAGCTATCTGAAGTGTGGAATGAATGCACAGAGGAATCCAGAATAGAATTAAAGTCTATAAATGATATAGTAGATTATATTGAAGATATGCACAGTATTTATATTAGAAATTTAGGAGATAAAAGGCGAGATATTTTTTTTAGTAATATTTTAGTGAGAGTAGTTTTGTCATCTATATTAAAAATAAAACAAAATATAGATGAATATAAAGTAGAAGAAAGTATTAATAGATGCATAGTATGATAATAGTTAGTAGTGTGGAGTTAATAATTAAAATTAATTATTAACTCCATTTCTTATATAGAAAATTTTAGATTTTTTATGAATTACCAAAATTTAAAATATTAATTTATTGCTTTAACACAGGTATTTAAAAGTAACTGTATAAAAATTTGTGAAAAAATTATAATTTAATGCAAAATTTTCATATGAAGAATCGTATTATATTTAGATAGTATAAAAAATAACTCATTATTAAAGATTGGAGGATATTTATGAAAAAGAAAGGTATTATAAGCGGGATATTAACATTATGTTTAATATTGTCTACTATTTCTATTCCGACATTTGCTGCGGATGAAGATAGCAAAAACTTAGAGCAAGCTATCATATCAGCAAAGAAAATTATAACAGTTCCAGATGATTATACAGAGTTTACACATAATTCAAGCGAACGTGAAGTTAGGGGGACAAAAGTTAGAATTTGGGATTTAAATTGGGCAGAAAAAGAAGATAAGAAAGGATCAATATCTGCATCAATAGGTGAAGATGGATTCTTATATCAATATAGTAATTATGATGGGGATAGCAAGGAGAGCAAAGACGGTTTAGCAAATATTACGAAAGATCAGGCCCAAGTTTCAGCAGAAGATTTTTTGAAAAATGTAATTCCAGAATATATTGGAGAAATAAAGTTAGTAAAAAATGATTCAGCTTCTTTTCAAGGAGATGAGTATAACTTTACTTATCAAAAGTTTGTAAATGAAATTCCGGTTAACTATATTTATATAAATGTTGGTGTAAATAAATACAGTGGGAAAGTGACATCATTTAGCAATGACAATTTAGAAGTAAAGGGAGCTGAATATCCTAATTTAAGTGGGATAATTGATTCTGTTACTGCAGAAAAAGCATATATAGATAAAATAGGTATAGATTTAAAATATTATTCTTATTATGATTATGAGAAGAAGAAAATGAATATATTTGCAGGATATGCTCCAAGTAATATAAGTGAATTTATTGATGCTAAAACTGGACAAGTAGTATCATATTCAAGTGATAATAAATTAGATGATAGAAATAAGGATCATTCATTAGTAAATGCTTCTGCAAATAATTTGGATAAAGCAAATCAAGAGTTGACACAAGAAGAGATGGATGCGATTCGGAATGTTGCAAATCTTATAAGTAAAGAAAAGGCAGAAAGTATACTTAGAGAAACATCTGATTTAATAACGGCTGATATGAAAGTTAGTGATGCATCATTAAATAAAAACTATCTTGATGATGAATATTCATGGAATATTTCTTTTGACGGTGTATATGGAAGAGTGAATGCAAAATCTGGAGAAGTAATATCGTTACATTCTTATAATTATAATAAACTTGGAACAAGTGGTAATACTTCTAAGGCAGATGCGCAAAACACAGTAGAAAACTTTTTGAAAAAAGTAGCACCTAATAAGTTTACACAAACAAAGTTTAAGGATATAAATAATCCAATTTTAAAGATTACTGATAGACCAATAGAAGAAAATACGTTTATGTTTAACTATGTACGTCAAGTGAATGGAATAGAGTTTTCTGGAAATTACTTAAATGTTGAAGTAGATAAGAATACAGGGAAAATCATTGGTTATGATAATAACTGGTATGATAATGCCTCTTTTCCTGACATTAGTAATATTATAAGTAAGGAAGCTGCATTTAATAAAATTAAAGATTTAGCAGGATTCTCATTACAATATACAATGTTAGATCCAAATAAAGTTGGAATAGTGTATGACTTTATAAACAAGAATGATAGCTATATTATTGATCCTATAAATGGTATAAGGATAGATTATAGTGGAAAAGCATATAGAGAAAATAAATTACCAGAATATACAGATATAAATGGGCATTGGTGTGAAAAGACGGTAAAAGAGCTTTTAGATAATGGGTATTATATAGATGGAGAAAAATTTAATCCAAATATGAATATTACTCAAATGAATTTCTTTAAATATATATATTCGCCAGTAAAAAATAACTATAGCGATGATGAATTTTATGATATGTTAATTCAAAATGGAGTAATTAAAGATGAAGAAAAAGCTCCAAATTCAGTAGTATCATATAATGATGCCGCAAAATTTATTATAAGATACCTAGGATATGAGAAATTGGCTGGACATTCTGAAATATTTAATAGTCCTTTTAAAGATAATATAGAAGACGCATATAAAGGATATGCATCAATGTGTTATGCTCTTAATATCATTAAAGGGGATACTAATGGGAACTTTAATGGGTCACACAATATAAGCAATGCAGAAGCAGCTGTAATTGTATATAACCTAATAAAGAATAACAGAAAATAGATTTAATGAAAGTGCTAATCTTTTTATGAGGATTAGCACTTTTTGTTGGTGTAGTATGAAATGTGGAAATAAAGTCAATAAATTAGTATAATATGATGTAAACAACATATTTTATATGTGAAAAAGTTATTGTTTAGAATTGATATTACATAAGGGGAGAATAGCTGATGTTAACATTTATTTTTTTACTAGCATTTCAGGGGTTTTCAGGTGGAGTAGCTGGATATATCACAAATAAATATGCAGTTGATATGCTTTTTAAAGAATATACACCTTTAAAGCTAGGAGGGGTAATTAAAAAGAAGAAGGAGAAATTTATTGAAGAGATTAGCGAATTAGTAGAAAGAGATATAATAAATGCAGATACATTAAGGTCCGAAATGCCTAATATAAATATAAATACATATATTAAACAAATGGCTCAAACTTTTTTTGAGAAACAATTAAGCAATAGTTTAGGAAATACTAAAATAGCTGAAATAGATGGTTTCTCAGAGAGCATACTTAAAAGTGAAGAATTTATAAGAAATAATCTAAATATACTCTTACCAGAATTAATAGATGGTCTTATGCGTAATGTTGATCTACAAGATATATTAAGTGAAAAACAGATATCAAAAGTTATAAATTCATGCTATGAGCTACTGATTTGCGAATTTGAAAATGCCGATGCAGTGAATGGATTTATTTCTGATTTATACAAGGAAAATTCTAATATTACTTTAGCTGATATTTTTTCTAAAGAAGTCCAGAAAAAATTAACTGATAATATTATTGAGTGTGTTGAAAACATATTTAATAACGATATTTTATCAGATGAAAAGTCGTGCAAGATGTTTTTGGACAATATGCTTTCAAATATAAATGTAGATGCAACGCTTGTCAAATTACAAGACTCTATCGGAAGTCGGGATATTAATCATTTTATTACGGAAACTCAGCAAGAAGAAGTTATTTCAAGATTATTCATTAAAATTACTGAATTTATTAACTCTTCTGAAGGAAAGGATTTAATATTAAAAATTACAAATGAGATTGTTTCAATTGGGAAAAATATTGATTTTACTATTTATGAAATACTTCCTAAAGAGATGAAAAAATCACTTACGAATTTTATAAAAATAGCTATTCCTAAGGTCATGCCTTATATTTTGGAGTGGATTTCAAGTAATAAATCATCTTTGGATGAAATGATTGAATCCGCAATTGATGAAGCGATACAAGATATAGATGAAAGCATAAAGAAGCTTATAATCTCAAAGGTTAGGAATGCACTTATGGGAGATGTTTCATCTAAAAACAATATTGTTAATAAAATTATAAGCTATATTAATAATAATTTTGATGATGAATCAAGTGATAAAATAGTAACTTCTATTATAGATTACTTGAAGGACACAAAGGTTAAAAACATAGTAGAATCATTGGAAAAATACAATTTAGCTACATCTGATGATGTTGCTGAAATTATTACTAAAGTATTTGCAGCTCATGGAAAGAATACGTTGAGGATACTAATAAAATCTCAATTTTCAAAGAAAGTAAATGAGATTGCTAAGTTAGATTTGTTAAAATTATTCAATACAAAGCTTAAGCCAATGTTATATGAAAGTATTTTTAAAAACAAAACGAGATTATGTAAAAACATAAATACTTTGATTGCACAATTCATAAATTCAAAGAGTGATGAAATATTCCACAAAAAATTATCAGAATTATTTAAAGATAAAAGTGTATTTAGTTTATCTAATAAATTTTCAATATGGGCTAATAATTTGCTCAGAAAGAACAAAGATACATATAGCGAGAAATTAGAAGAGGTTATATTATCAAATGTTAAAAAACTTAAAATAGGAGATATATTATCAAACTATAATGTGAACATATTGGAATATATTGTGGATAATTCAGTATCAATTTATAGAGAAGCTGTGGATAAATATAAGAATTATCAGATTAAGGAATTAGTTAATAAAGGATTTAATAAGGATCAATTATCAAATATTCTTATAAATAAAGGTTACCCAGCATTAATATCTAAGCTTCCAAGTCTATTAAATGGAAATATTAAAAAAATTGCAAAAAATAGTTTAAGTAAATATGACGAGGATGAAATATGCGATATAGTTCAAGATTTTATGGGAAGTCAACTTAAACCACTTTCTGTTTTTGGTGCTGTTTTAGGTACTGTAGTTGGGATAATATATCAATTAATATTTCCAAATTCTATTGGACTTTACGGATTTCCAAGTAATATGTTTAATGGATTGTTGTCACTTGGAGTTATGGCATTTATAGGATACATAACAAATGTTGTAGCCTTGTGGATGATTTTCCATCCATACAAAGAAAATAAAATTATATCTAAAATACCATTTTTTAAGAAGTTTGCATTAGGATATATACCGGCACATAAAAATGAGTTCGCAATTGGAATGGCGAAACTAATTGATGAAGAATTATTAAACAAAGAGGAAATTAATAAAAGTTTCAATTCTCATAAGGATAATATGTCTTCAGTACTAACTACCTTAGTTAAAAATAATAATTATCAAATTTTAGTTGACTTTGCTAGAAGTAAAAAGAATGATTTTGTAAAGTATATCTATAAAATAATCTTAAAGTATTGTAATAGTAGTTCAGGTTTATCCGAAGGAATTACTAACAGATTAAAAGAAAGCAAATTTGATAATTTTATCAAGGAAAGTTACATTCAGAATGGAATACCTAAAATAATAAGTAGTATTAGTAATAGTAAAAGTTCTTTAACGAAGTTTATAGAAAATAAAATATCTTCAAATTACAAAATTGGTGATGTTATTTCAGAAGATATACTTATTGAAATTCAAAGTTATATTCAAGAGGAAGGCAATAAGCTTATACAAGATAATCTTAGTACTATTGAAAAGGTAGATTTTATAGATTTAATTACAAAAGAATACAAAGATTATTATTCTGTAGCGATAAAACAATCATGTAAAGAGGTTATAGGTAAAGATTCTATAGAAAAAGCAAAAGTTAATATAGGGAAATATGCATATGAATATTTTTCTAATGATTTTAAAATATATTTAGAAAATATGATAAGCAAATATTTATGTAATGGCTTAGATGAAAATAATGATGTGGGATCAATGTTTGATGGTAGAGTCAAGAATGTAATTGATAATAATCTGCATCCTATAACGTCTTATTTTTCAAATAAATTAATTGTTTACTTAAAAAATAATCAGAATATTATAACTGAAAATGTACAAGAAACTATTAAGAGTGAACTTAATTTCTTTGAGAAGATAGCCTACGCAACTTTTGGTGGAGATGACATAGCATATAGAGTTGTTGATATTATACTAAATAAAAAACTTCCTTTAATGCTAAGAGAAGAGAACGATAAACTTATTAATACTACAAAAGCTGCATTAAATGAAAGTATATACCCTATTAGATTGAGTGAATTAAATATAAAGGGTGAAGAATTTAATATTCGAATATTAATAAATAATTTATTTGAACAATTTGATAAGAATGTTAACTTTGAAGGATATATTTATAATGCAAGTGATTTAATTTTAGATTCATTAGCTGTGGCTCCACTTTCAGAATATCTTGAATTATTTGGATTAAGCAATTTAGATTCGATTTATAAGAAGTTTTTTGAGGAAGTCAATATTATAAAAGAAGATATATATAGAAGCATAAATATTAATAAAGATAAATTATCTATAACAATAGAAAAGTTCTTTAATGAAAATATGTTGAAAAATTTATTCAACATTGAATTTAATTCTGTATTATTAAAAGGAATTGATAGATATGAAATTGAAAATTGTATAAGTAATATTTTAAGCATAATTATTGAGAGCGAAGAATCAAAAAAATCGATATCTATGTTTATGGAAAGTTTCTATGAAAATACATTATCGGAATTAAAGATAGAACAAATTATTGATGTAAGTACTCTAAGCAATGATCTTGATAGGGTTATTAAATATATTTTCGCTAATGCAGAATTTAACCAAAAAATTATGATTGCAATTGATGCTATAGTTCAAAATGCAATTAATAACAACTTTTACTTTATATCAGATAGATCTAAGGATTATCTTATAAGTAAAACTATTGAAACAGGTTTAAATTCAGTTGGTGATTATATTGTGCCAATATTAAGGAAAATAAATCTAAAGAATATCAGCAATAAGCAAATTGAGCTGCTCAATCCAAAGGAAATTGATGTAATGTTCAATTCCTTTGCAGGAGACTTTTTCAATAAGCTTCGCCTTTATGGAGTGTTTGGATTTGTATTTGGTATAAATGCCGGATTATCATTTATATTATGGATAATTGATTGGAGATATAGTAAGAAATACAATGATAAAAATTCAAAGGCTTTGAAGGAAATGTAGAATAAAATAAATTGTATATAGTATTGGAAACAATAAGAATATTCCCATTCAGAATTAATTATGTTAGAATAGGGATAGCAAATAAGAAGTATAGCAATTAGAGTTTATACTTCTTTTATTTATGCATAAGCAAAAAGTGGGTTCATTTAGTATTTGAAATACTAAAGGTTTTAAATTCTTTAAATTTGACAAAAATTTAAAGGCAAGCATTTATGGAGAATTGCACATATGATGGTGTGTTTTAAGGAGGAAATTTATTAATGAATAAAATTTCAGATGATATCTTATTTAAAGTTGAAAAACCAAGTAGATACACTGGTGGAGAATTAAATGAGATTGTTAAAGATCTAAAGGAAGTTGACATAAGATTTGCATTTTGCTTTCCTGATGTTTATGAAGTAGGAATGTCACATTTAGGAAGCAGAATACTTTATCATACTATAAATCAAAGAAGTGATACATATTGTGAAAGATCATTTGCACCATGGCCTGATATGGAAGAACAGCTTAGAAAAAATAATATTCCGTTATTTACATTAGAGACAAAAGATTCTCTAAAGGAGTTTGATATTTTAGGATTCACACTTCAATATGAGATGAGTTATACAAATATTTTAAATATGCTTGATATGTCTGGTATTACTATAAGAGCATCAGAAAGAGGAGAAGATGAGCCAATAGTTATGGCTGGTGGACCTTGCGCATATAATCCAGAACCTTTATATGATATCATTGATTTCTTTGAAATTGGTGAAGGCGAAGAAATGATGAATGATGTTTTAGATGTTTATAAGAAGTATAAAGGAAAAGGAAAGAAGAAAGAATTTCTAAGAGAAATATCTAAAATACAAGGAATTTATGTGCCTTCCTTATATGATGTTATTTACAATGAAGAAAATACAATTAAAGAATTTAGACCTAAGTATGATGACGTACCAAAAACTATTACAAAGAGAATTATAAATAATTATACTAAGGTAGATTTTCCTACAGATATAATAGTTCCCTATTCAGAAATTGTTCACGATAGAATAGTTCTAGAGTTATTCAGAGGATGTACAAATGGATGTAGATTCTGTCAGGCAGGCATGCTCTATAGACCAGTTAGAGAAAAGACAAGGGAAGATTTAAAGGATTTAGCAAGAAAATTAGTTAAAAGTACAGGATACGAAGAAATTTCTCTTTCGTCATTAAGTACTTGCGATTATTCTGATATAAAAGGATTAATTACAGATTTAGTTAATGAGCATGAAGACGACAGAGTTGGTATAGCACTTCCGTCTATAAGAGTTGATGCTTTTTCAGTAGATTTGCTTAAGGATATCCAAAAGGTAAGAAAAACAGGATTAACTTTTGCTCCAGAAGCAGGTTCTCAAAGAATGAGGGACATAATCAACAAGGGTCTTACTGAAGATAAAATTTTAGATGCAGCTACAAGTGCATTTGCAGCTGGGTGGAAAACTTTAAAGCTTTATTTTATGGTCGGACTTCCATATGAAGAGCTTGAAGATTGCAGAGGAATTGGGGAATTAGCAGAAAAAATAGTATATAGATATAAACAAGTGCCTAATAAGATAAATAATAATAAAGGTTTAAGACTTACAGTAAGTACATCAATACTTATACCGAAACCATTTACTCCATTCCAATGGTCACCAATGGCGAAGTTTGATGAGGTTACTGAAAAAATCAAGGCTGTTAAATCTTCAATTAAATCAAAATGTATAGTTTATAACTATCATGAGCAAAAGACATCAGTAATGGAATCTGTTTTTGCAAGAGGGGATAGAAGATTATGTGATGTTTTAATTAAAGCTTTTGAAAAGGGTGCTAGATTCGACGGTTGGGATCAACACTTTAAATTTGACGTATGGATGGAAGCTATAGAAGAGTGTAATTTAGATGTAGATTTCTATGCATACAGAGAAAGAAGCTATGATGAAGTATTACCATGGGATTTCATTGATATTGGAGTAAATAGAAAATATTTAGAAATAGAAAATGAAAAAGCTAAAAGAGCAGAGTTAACACAAAACTGTAGAGAAGGATGTACAGGATGTGGAATTAATGTGAACTTTAAAGATGGGGAGTGTTTTGAAGGTGCGATACTTAACTAAATTTACTAAAGAGGAAAATATTAAGTTTATATCTCATTTAGATGTGCTTAAAACTATTCAAAAAAATATTAGAAGAGCGGGGCTACCTATAGAATACTCTCAAGGATTTAATCCACATATGAATACATCAATAGCACAGCCTTTATCAGTAGGAGTATATTCAAGTGGTGAGTATATGGATATGGTGTTAACAACTGAGGTGAATGAAAATGAAATTGTGGATAAATTAAATGAGACCGCGCCAAGTGGAATAAAATATATAAGTGCACTTGCAATTCCTTATAAAGAAGGAGAAAAGAAAGTTCCTCAAGCTATGGCTTTAATTGATGCAGCAAGATATACTATAAAAATTAAGTATTCTGATGTCTCAAATTTAGAAGAGGAAGTTGGTAAACTTTTAGAAATTAATGAGTGGAATACAGTCAAGAAAAGCAAAAAAGGTGAAAGAGAAGTCAATATAAGGGCTTTTGTTAAGGAGTTTAGTTTCTGGGTTAAAGATGAGTTCTTAATTCTTAATGCAGTTATAAGTACAGGAAGTAGGGAACATTTAAGTGCAGATTTACTTGTTAGTTATATCCAAGAAAAAACTTCAAATGCGATTTTAGATTCGTTTGTTAATACCAAAAGAGAAGAAATGTATTTTTACAAGAATAATAAACTTGTACCATTATATAAATGTGTATAAATATATAATTCACAATTTACAATGCGCAATACACAATTAAGGAATAAATCTCTTAAGAGATTTTAAAAATTATAATAAATGCAAAATACTAAGGTATCAAATTATATGATAATTAGATTTTCAAAGGAAATTGCTCACTAATTGTGCATTGTGAACTGTGCATTGTGCATTGACTAGGATGTGTTATAGAATGAAAGAGATTTTTGTTGAGAGAAGAGAAAGAATTTTAAGGGTAGCTATTAAATCTAATAATGAATTAATAGAAAGCATTGTTGAAGAAAGCAAGAATGAACCGATAATAGGAGAAATTTATAAGGGAAGAATTAAAAATATAATTCCGGCTATAAACTCAGTGTTTGTTGATTTGGGTTTAGATAAAGAAGGTTACCTATATTATAGTGATGAATTAAAGGCAAAAGGAATAAAAAAGGGAGACGATATACTAGTAGAAGTTTTAAAAGAGCCTCTTAATGATAAAGGCGCCAAATTAACTGCAAAGGTGTCAATTCCCGGGAAATATATTGTCTTAAATTGTTATGAACAAGGAATAGAATTTTCTAAGAGAATAGAAGATAAAGAAAAGAAAATAGAACTATTGAGGAATATTGAACCGTTAAAAGATGTTTGCATAACAGTAAGGACAGAAGGTGCAAATGTAGATATAAATATTCTTAAAAATGAGATTTCTAAGCTTTATGATGAATTTCAAAATATAGATAAAAAAATGAAACATTCATTAGGAGTAAGAAAGATTTATGGTGAAGATTTAACATTAACTAAGCTTTTGATGAATTTTTCTGGAGAAGAAATTATAAAAATTTATGTTGATAATAGCATTGATTTTGATAAGATATCAAGCTTTGCCAAAGGACAGGAAAATTTAAAAATAGAGAAGTATGAAGGATATAGAAAACTTTTTGATTTTTATGGAATTGAGAAAGAAATATTAAGGTTGAGGCATAATAAAGTTAACCTACAATGTGGAGGATACATAGTAATTGATAGAACTGAAGCAATGTATGTTATTGATGTTAATAGTGGAAAAAACATAAAGGAGAAAAGTTTCAATAAAACAATTTTGGAAACTAATTTAGAAGCGGCTAGAGAAATAGGAAAACAGATTAGGCTTAGAAACTTAAGTGGAATTATAGTAATAGATTTTATTGATATGAGAGATAAAAGTCAAAGAGATATTGTAATGGATGCACTTAAGGAAAGTCTTAGGTTAGATAAAGGTAATGTAAAGATATTCCCATTTACCCAGCTAGATTTGGTTCAAATAGCTAGAAAGAGGCAAGGAAAAAGTATATATGAATATATGGAAGAAGAATGCAGCCTATGTAAAGGAAGAGGAATAATTCTAAAGTTATCTTATATTGAAGGGCTAATAAAAAATGATATAGTAAGGATGCAGGAAGAAAGTTCTATAAATTGTTTTCATATACAAATGGATAGCGTTTATAAAGATAGAATAAGAGAAAATATTTTTGAGTTTATGAAAGAAATAGATGGATTAGATAAAGAGATATATCTAAATTATGTAGATAATATAGAAGGATATAAAATTGAACCACTGATATTTCAGGGGCAAAAAGATAACTTAAAAGATTATAAAGTTACAGTTATAGAAAAGTATTAAATCAGTTAACAATCATGCTAAATTATGTTTATATGGATAAATTATAGATTATACTTTACAAAGTAATAGAAATATGATAAACTGGCTTTTGTAGACCGCGCACGTAAGGTTTTATGTAAAACAAAGTTGAATCTTTGTACCAAAAGTGGCGAGACCGTTATGAGGAGGTGTTTTAATGTACGCAGTATTAGCAACAGGAGGAAAACAATACAGAGTTCAAGAAGGAGACGTAATATACGTTGAAAAACTTAACGCTGATGTTGACTCAACAGTTGAATTAAACGAAGTTTTAGCTGTAGGAACTGAGGAAGGTATCAAAGTTGGTGCGCCAGTAGTTGAAGGAGCTAAAGTTGTAGCTAAGGTTGCAGCACAAGGTAAGGCAAAGAAAGTTGTAGTTTTCAAGTATAAGTCTAAAAAGGACTATAGAAGAAAGAATGGACACAGACAACCTTACACTAAGCTAGTAATCGAAAAGATCGAAGCATAATAAAATTATGGTTAAAGTAAAAATCAAACAACATAATAATGATATTGTTGGATTCGTAATAAATGGTCACGCTATAGGTAATGACAGAGATTTTTCAAATGAGCCTGCTTTAGTAGGTGAAGCATTTGATATGATATGTAATTCAGTTTCAGTTTTATCTCAAAGTGTAATTATTGGTTTGGATGAAGTTTTAGAACTTAATTCAACATACGAAATACAAGATGGATACTTGAAATTAGACCTTCAAGATTTTAATCTAGAAGAACTAAATCAAGCTCAAGTTTTATTAAAAACTTTTGAAAAAAGCTTGGAAAGTGTAATTTTAGGATTTGATCAATTAGTAGGGAAAAAGAAACGTAGAGAATATATAACTTTAATAAAAGAGGAGGTGTAGTCACATGCTAATTATGAACCTTCAATTATTCGCTCATAAAAAAGGGGTTGGTAGTTCTAAGAATGGTAGAGACTCTGAATCAAAAAGATTAGGAGTTAAATCTGCTGACGGACAATTTGTTCTTGCTGGAAACATTCTTGTAAGACAAAGAGGAACTAAAATTCACCCAGGTGAAAATGTTGGAAAAGGTAAGGACGATACTTTATTTGCTAAAGTTGATGGAGTTGTTAAATTCGAAAGACTTGGTAGAGATAAGAAAAGAGCAAGTGTTTACCCAGTAGACGTTGAAGCAATAGCTGAATAATTATTTTAGAAATAAAGCACTCTTAGTTTAAGAGTGCTTTTTTAAGGCATATGAAAGAAAATAATGAGTTAAGAAGGTGCCGATGTCTAGAGTGACAGATATCAGAGAAATAGACTAGCATTTTAGATGTTATTTTCTTTGATATGCCTTAATATTTTTATGATAATATATATTGAGATTAGACATTAAATCCAATATTATATAATAAAGCGATATTTTTTAGGAAAGAATAAGTAATAATAGAACTAAAAAATTTTATATTAAGATGATAAAGTAAAACAAACAAGGAAAGGTGATTTTTATGTTTATAGATACGGCGAAGGTTTTCGTTAAATCTGGTAACGGTGGTAATGGTGCTATTTCATTTAGAAGAGAAAAGTATGTACCTCTAGGCGGACCAGATGGTGGAGATGGAGGAAAGGGTGGTAGCATCATTTTTCAAGTTGAAACTGGAATAACAACGTTATTAGACTTTAAATACAAGAAAAAGTTTATTGCAGAATCTGGTGAAAATGGCGGCGGTTCAAAATGCTACGGTAAAGATGGTGAAAGTTTATATATAAAGGTACCTATGGGAACCATTATAAGAGAAGCAGAAACTAATAAGATAATTGCAGATCTTTCTCATAAGGGGCAAGAATTAGTATTATTAAGAGGTGGAAAAGGTGGAAAGGGAAATGTTAAATTTGCTACTGCTACTAAGCAAGCACCTCATTATGCAGAACCAGGGATGCCAGGAGACGAGTTAAATATAGTTTTAGAATTAAAGTTACTCGCTGATGTTGGATTATTAGGATTCCCTAATGTAGGTAAATCAACATTGTTATCAATGACAACAAAAGCAAAACCGAAGATTGCAAATTATCATTTTACTACATTAAAACCTAATCTAGGTGTTGTTGCTGTTGATGGAATTGATCCTTTTGTAATGGCTGATATTCCAGGAATAATTGAAGGAGCAGCAGAAGGTGTTGGACTTGGAATACAATTTTTAAGACATATCGAGAGAACTAGACTTTTAATTCATATAGTCGATATATCTGGTGTTGAAGGAAGAGATCCTTTTGAAGATTTCATTAAAATCAATGAGGAATTAAAGAAGTATTCTGTAAAGCTTTGGGATAGACCTCAAATTGTTGTGGCTAATAAATCTGATATGCTTTATGATGAAAGCATATTTGAAGATTTTAAAAAGAAAGTTCAAGAAATGGGATTTGATAAAGTATTTAAGATGTCAGCAGCTACTAATGAAGGTGTTGATGCTGTTATGAAAGAAGCGGCAAGAATACTTAAGGATATTCCAGTTAAAGAATTAGAAATCTCAGAAGATGAAATGTATATACCAGAAGAAAAGAGATTTACTTATGATATTACTGTTGAACATAATAAAGAAGAGGGATATGATGTTTATATAGTTGAAGGTACATTTGTAGATAGATTACTAAGTGCAGTAAATGTAAATGATGCAGATTCTTTAAGATACTTCCATAAGGTTCTTAGAAATAAAGGTATTTTTGATGAACTTAGAGAAATGGGAGTAAAAGACGGTGATATGGTTAGATTAAATGATTTTGAATTTGAATATATACTTTAATTAATTTAAATTTAATATTATATATTTGCTATATAAAAATATTCTCCTTATAATTGAGTGCAGTGAAATTTAAGTTATAAGTTGAAAAATAACCCCCAGGGATAATTAATGCAACAAATATGTTGAAAAATTTTAGGAGGAATAAATAATATGTTAACAGGAAAACAAAGAGCTTATTTAAGAGGATTAGCTAATGATATTTCACCAATATTTCAAATAGGTAAAAATGGTGTTGAGGAAAACTTTTTAATACAAGTTTCACAAGCATTAGAAGCTCGAGAATTAATTAAAATAAAAGTTTTAGAGAACAGTGGTTTAGAAACAAGAGAAACTTCTGATACGATATGTAAAGCTGTAAAATGTGAAGGAATTCAAGCGATAGGTAATAAGATAGTTTTATATAAACAATCTAGCAATTTGAAAAAGAGAAAAATTGAATTACCTAATAAATAATTATATATAGGAAATAATTAATAGAGAAGCTGCTTTTATAGAAGCTTCTTTTTTTATAAAAATTAAGATATTAAAAATAATATTTAAGTTTACTTCATGATATAATAAAAAAGGAATTTTTAATATGATTATAATAAGTATAATACTTTTGGAGGAAATCTTATGAAACGCTTTGGTATAATAGGTGGTACTTTTGATCCTATTCATAATGCGCATTTATATATAGCCTATGAAGCTAAAGAAAAATTAAGCTTAGATGAAGTTATCTTTATGCCGGCAGGAATACAGCCGCTTAAGGTTAATAATATAATTACAGATCCTGGATTAAGGTATAGCATGGTTAAAGTAGCAATAGAGCACTTTAGCGAGTTTTCTGTATCAGATTATGAAATAGAGAAGGGTGGACTTAGTTTTACTCATGAAACATTAGAGTATTTTAAAAATAAGATTAGTGCTAGGGATAAAGATAATGAATTGTTTTTTATAACTGGAGCAGATTGTTTGTTCAGTATGGAAAAGTGGAAGGAAGTAGAAAAAATCTTTTCATTAGCAACTCTTGTAGTATTCTCAAGAGGAGGAATAAACAAAAGTGATATGATAAATAGGAAACATATTATAGAAGAAAAATATAATGGAAAAATAATTGTTTTAGATTTGAAAGAGCTTGAAATATCATCAACTGATATAAGAAATAGAGTACATGAAAATAAGAGAATAGATTTTTTTGTGCCAGAGGGAGTTTCAGATATTATCTATAAAAATAAGCTATATAGATAGAATTTCATAAAGCTAAGGCTCTGGGATTTATAGAAATATATTTAATTTTAGGAGGAATTTATCTTGTTATCCATAGAAGAAATGAATTTGTATCTTAAATCTAATTTATTAGAAAAGCGTTATATGCATACTTTAGGGGTTGCAGACACAGCAAAGAGGTTAGCAAAACTAAATGGAGTTTCAGAAAAGAAGGCTGAAATTGCAGGTCTTGTACATGATGTTGCTAAAAATTTATCTATAGATAAAATGAGAGAAATGATCAAAGAAAATAATGTTATTATATCTGAGATAGAAGAAAAGAATATGAATTTATGGCACAGTATTGTTGCGCCAATAGAGGCTAAAGACAGACTTGGAATTGATGATGATGAAATACTGGATGCCATAAGATGGCATACTACAGGTAAAGAGGATATGTCCACTTTAACAAAAATTATTTATATAGCAGATATGATAGAACCTGGAAGAAATTTTGATGGGGTTGATGAGATAAGAAGAGCTACATTTGAGAACTTGGATAAAGGAGTCTATTTTGGTTTAACTAGTAGCATAAAAGTATTATTGGCTAGAAACTTATTAATTGATGAGAATACTATAAAGGCACGAAATTATTTTCTATTTAATCCTGAATTTAAATTATAAGTACTGATATAAATAGAAATTTCGATTTATTTAATGAGATTAGAGAGGTTACTTAATGTATATTATATTAAGTAAAGAAAATTTATAAGAGGTGGGTGCATGAGAAGGAAAACTAATAAAAAGAGAGATACAGCATTCTCAAAAATTTTTAAAAAAAGTAATGATTCTACAACAGTATTTGAAAAGTTAGTTTTAGGTATTATATCTCTTATAATAACTTTTGTTATAGTATCAATGGTATCTGGAGTTTATGCTTTAATGAAGGTTGAGAGCAAGTCAATGCCAAGTGGTGCAAGTGTATCATTTAATCAGCCAGTAAATATCTTGTTACTTGGTATGGATATAGGAGATCCAAAGCAGGTAAATAATCAATCAATAAAGAGAACAGATACAATAATTGTAGCTAATTATAATCCTCAAACCAAAAGTATTCGTATTGTGTCTATTCCAAGAGATACACTAATAAATATAAATGATAGAAATGTTAAAATAAATTCAGCTTATGCAATTGGTGGATATCCGAAGATAAAATCAGAAGTTGAAAATCTACTGAATATAAATATAAATTATATAGTTAAAGTTGATTACAATGCTTTTCGTGAAATCATTGATGCTATCGGAGGAATTGAAATGAAGATCGATAGAAATATGATTTATGATGATGAAGGTCAAAATCTTCATATAAATTTTAAAGCCGGTGAAACTGTAACTCTAGATGGTAAAAAAGCAGAAGAATTTTTTAGGTGGAGAAAAAATAATGATGGAAGTGGACTTGCTAATGGAGATTTAGATAGAATAGAAAATCAACAAAAATTTATTTCTAAGGTTATTGAAAAGTGTACAAGTCCTTTTGTAATATTTAGAGCACCTAAAATAATTACAGCATTAGGAGATAATGTGGAAACAAATCTGTCACCAACTGATATTTTAGGATATGGGTTTAAATTTATTGGTATAAAAAAGGAAAATGTAACAATGGCAACTGTAAGTGGAACGCCGAAAACTATAAATGGAGAGTCATTTTTAATAGTTGATAAAAATGAAAATAAAGATATATTATCATCACTTACTTCATCTTCTGTATCTAATAAATCAGCAGAAGGAGTAGCAAAAGATGATATAAGAATTAAGGTTTTAAATGCTACAAAGATTAATGGATTGGCGGCAAAAGTGGCAAAGGAATTAAGTGATGCTGGGTATACAAAAGTTGATACTGGCAATACTGAACTTAGTGATAAAAGTGAAATACTTAGTAATGATGCCGATAAATTAAAGACTATTAAACAGGATTTAAATATAAAAGAAAATGATGAAAAAGAGAACAAGAAAGAATATAAAGATTACGATGTGATTATAATTTTAGGTAAGGATTTTGAAACCTTCGGTAAGTAAAGTGAATTAGAGTTTTGTGGTGGCTCAACGAAATAAGTAACATATTATGTTCCGGTTTCTAGTATAGTGATGCACATAAACTTAATAGATATGTATGGTTAGTAAAAATACAAAGATATTAGAATGAGTATTATCGTTATTGTGCATCATCAATTTGACATATTCCTAAATTATACTATATGAGGAGAAGATAAATTATATGAGTATTTTAGAAAAACAGGTTGTTAACATAGAGAAGGGCACTAAAATAAGAGAATATTTGAAAGTGGAACTTGGCTTATCAACAAGATTAATTAGAAGTGCATCTCTTGGTAAAAGAATATTTGTTAATGATGAAGTTGTAAAAATGAATAGAGTTCTAAATGAGGGAGAAATTATAAAGATTGATTTGGAAAAAGATGAAAGTCAGGATATAGCTCCAGAAAAAATGGATATAGATATAGTTTATGAAGATGAAGATATTTTAGTAGTCAACAAGAAACCTTTTATGGTGGTGCATCCAACTAAAAGTTATCAAAGTGGGACTCTTGCAAATGGAGTAATCAATTATTTTATGGAGAGCGGCCAAAATTGTATAGTTAGATTAGTTTCTAGATTAGATATGAATACATCAGGTCTTATTATAATTGCTAAAAATCAGTTTTCTCATGGAATGCTATCTAAAGAAATGAGTGAAAATAAGGTGGAAAAAAAATATTTAGCATTAGTTCATGGAATTATGAAAGAAAAACAAGGGACAATTGATCTACCAATATATAAACCTGAAGGAATTGAAAATGGCATTAGGAGAGTTATCGATGAGAGAGGTCAAAGGAGTATAACTCACTATAAAGTCGTTGAAGAATACAATGAATCAAGTTTAGTAGAATGCAAACTTGAAACTGGAAGGACCCACCAAATTAGAGTGCATTTAAGTCATTTAGGTCATCCTATTTACGGTGATACATTATATGGAGATGGGGATGAAGAAGATTTAATAAAGAGGCAGGCTCTTCATGCATTTGGATTAGATTTTAAATCTCCAAGGAGTGGTGAAATACTTTCATTAAGAGCTGAACTTCCAGATGATATGAAAGAATTAATTAGTAAATTGAAATAAATTTAATATGATAAGTAATAATGTAAAAAGCTCAAGCATCTAATTTAATAGGTTGCTTGAGCTTTTTACATTATTCTATTGTAAGTATGATTCCATAAAACTTCTTGATAAATTTAAGAATTCTTTTAGAGCAGGAGAGATCAATTTGTTTTTGTGATAAAGTACTTGAGATATTATTCCAAAGTCAGGACCTTCCCAATTTAGAGGAACAAGTTTACCACTATTTATTTCATCATCAACAGCAACCTTTGGAAGTAAGGTTATTCCAAGACCACTCATTGTAAATTGTTTAATGGCTTGAACACTTCCTGTTTCTATGGCTACATTTGGTTTTATATTGCAGCTACTTAAGATGTTTTCTAATGTAGATCTGTAGCTACATCCCATTTCTGTTAATATAAGTGATTCTGACTCGATATCTTTTGGAAATACTTCTTTTTTATTTATAAGGGTATGGCCAGGGTAGGCTAAAAGCAACATTGGCTCTGGAATTTCAATTTCTGATATAAATTCTTCTGAATTAATTTTTACACCTAATGAAAATGCTACATCAATAATATTATCATTTAAGAAATATTTAAATTCAGCACAATTTCCAAATTTTAAAGAGATTTCTACTTCAGGATATAGCTTTTTGTATTCTTTAAGGATTTCAGGAAGTCTTAAAACACATAAAGATTCAGCAGCACCAATCGTTAATGTCCCACTTGGAACGTCAGTGTTAAGTACAGCATTTTTTACATCACTTGATAGCTTTAATATTTGTTTTGCATATGGTAAAAGTCTCTTTCCTTCATGTGTTAAAGTTATGTTCTTACCTATTCTTTCAAAAAGTTTTACACCAAGCTCACTTTCCAAAAGCTTAATTTGTGTCGTTATACTAGATTGAGCATAGCCCAGGCTATCAGCCGCTTTAGTAAAACTTTGAAGTCTGCTTATCATTAGAAAAGCATTAAGTTGTTTAAAATCCATATAATCATCTCCATCAAAATAATTGATTATGTTAATAGAAATTATCAATTTTACTAATATATGCATAAATGATATCATACTTATAATAGATAAGCAAAATTAATTTTAAGAGGTGGTTTTAATGGGAGACAAGTTGAAGGTTGGTATAATAGGTGCTACAGGAATGGTTGGACAAAGATTTTTATGTTTATTGGAGAATCATCCTTGGTTTGAAGTTACAGTGCTAGCTGCAAGTAAAAATTCAGCAGGAGTAACTTATAAAGAGGCAATAGCTAATAGATGGAAGATGACAACACCATTACCTGAAAAATATAAGGATATGGTAGTTAAGGATGCATTTAAAGTTGAGGAAATCTCTGGTATGGTGGATTTTGTATTTTGTGCAATTTCTCTAAATAAGGAACAAACTAAGTTACTTGAAGAAGATTATGCGAAACATGAAACACCAGTTATTTCAAATAATTCAGCGAATAGAAACGTGGATGATGTACCGATGTTAATTCCAGAGATAAATGGAGTACATGCACAGATTATTGAAAGCCAAAAGAAACGTTTAGGAACTAAAAGAGGATTTATAGCAGTAAAACCTAATTGCTCAATTCAAAGTTATGTTCCCCCAATAAGTGCCCTTATGGAATACAAGCCTAAAAATATTCTAGCATGTACCTATCAAGCCATTTCCGGAGCTGGTAAAACTTTTAATGAGTGTCCTGAAATTATTGATAACGTGATACCATTTATTGATGGTGAAGAAGAGAAAAGTGAGAATGAACCACTAAAAATATGGGGACAAATAGAATCAGGTAAAATTATAAATGCTAATAGTCCGATTATTACAACTCAATGTATAAGAGTACCTGTAGCAAATGGACATTTGGCAGCAGTTTATGTTAGTTTTAAGAATAAACCTTCGAAGGAAGAGATAATTAGTAGATGGGAAAACTTCAAAGTTCCAGAAATAGTTCTAGGGCTTCCAAGTGCTCCAAAGAAATTTTTGAAATACTTCACAGAGAATAATAGACCTCAAACTAATTTAGATAGAGATTATGAAAATGGAATGGGAATATCCATGGGAAGATTACGAGAAGATAAGATATTTGATTACAAATTTGTGTGTCTTTCTCATAATACATTAAGAGGTGCAGCAGGTGGCGGAGTTCTTTCAGCTGAATATTTGAAAGCTTGTGGATATTTAAATGCAAAGTAAATTTTTATAATTAATATATATTTAAACAAAAATAAAGGAAGTCACAGAAGACTTCCTTTATTTTTATTTCTTTAATTTTATATTTATAAGCTTTCTTAATCCAAATACTCCTGCTAAAACAATAGCGACAGATCCTATATAGAGTTCTGAATTTGCATTGTTTGACAATGAATTAATAGAAAGAGGAAATTCATACTTTCTAGATGTTCCAGCAGCTAAATCCATAGTTGTATATTCTTTGTCATTAACATAAACAGTACCTTTTAGTATGTTATCACCTTCATTAAATGATTGTTTACTTAAATCCTGATCCTGTATTTTTATTTCAGAAGATACTGAATCTTCCTGACCCTTAGGAACATCATAATCAATATCTTTTGAAGCCATAACAGGTATTGTAAGATTGTTAGTTATTTTGTACTGTGAGACTTCATCGCCTTTTTTGTAAAGGTGAACTAAAGAATAATTATCAAAGCCGTAATTTAAGACTGCTTGCATATCATGAAAGTTTTGATCTTTATCAAGCGCATTTAAAAATGAAGCTACAAGAACATGTCCGTTCTTTTCTGCAGCAGCTACGTAAGTATGATTTGATTTTGTTGTATAGCCATTTTTACCGCAAAGAGCAAAAGGATAATAATATCTAGAATTCTTATTTATCATATAATTTTTATTGTTAAGTACAATAGTCTTTGAAGGGTTATTCTTGAGCGTTATTGTGTAATTTGGTGTAGTAGATAGTTGAACGTAATCTTTGTTATTTATAGCTTCTCTTAAAAATAACGCTAAATCATGTGCAGTAGTTGTATGTTCTGGATCTGGTAATCCACTTGGATTTTTAAAGTTTGTGTGTAAAGCTCCCAGTTCCTTTGCTTTTTCGTTCATAAGTTTAGAAAATGCTTCTGTGCTTCCTGATATGTGATCAGCTAAAGCATTTGCACAATCGTTTCCTGATTCCAAAAGAAGACCTAAAAGCAAATCTCGAACAGTTACCACATCACCTTTTAATAAACCAACAGCAGTTCCATCTATTTTGGTAAAATCTTCTTGAACAGTTACCTCATCATCTAGTTTACACTTTTCTAGGGTTATAATTGCAGTTATTACTTTAGTAGTTGAAGCAGGTTCTAAAACTTTCTCTTCATTTTTACCATACAACACTTGACCGGTAGATGCATCGATTAAAGCGCAACCCTCAGCGTTAATCTGTGGAGGCTGTGTTTCTGCTTGTGCACTAGAATAGGTAAAGCAAAATAAAAACAAGAATAATATATTAAATGTTTTAAAAATTCTTTTCATAAAATTCTCCATACTTATATTAAATATTTTTAATCGTACTCAAAATACATTTTATCAAAAAAAAAGAATTTGCGCTATACAAAGTTCAAATAGATTCCAATAAGAGTCTAAATAATAAAAATGTGGAAATAATATCTAAGGAGAAATTGTAAAGGAGAAAAAGAAGTGGTACAAGAGTTCTTAAAAGATAAGAAAAAAATCGGCATATTAAGTATGCTATTTATTGTGGTAATTGTACTTATAGGATTATATGTGAAATCTGGGTTTAAAGAATTAAAGAAAAATGATACAGAAAGTATTTTTGTAGATGATAGCATTGAAGCTGATACATCAAATGATGAATCGGTTAATGCTCAAAATAATAATAAATCAAATAGTAAGGATAACAAGAAACAAATAGTTGCAGCAAAAAATAAGAATATAGTTGTAGAAATAAAAGGAGAAGTAAAAAAGCCAGATGTTTATACAATGAGTGAAAACTCAATAGTAAAGGATCTTATAGACATATCAGGTGGGCTTACTGAAAATGCAGATTTAAGTAATATAAATAGAGCAAAAAAATTGCAAGATCATGAATTGATTTATATTTTAAACAAAAATGATGAAAACAAGGAAATACAAACTGTAAATTCAAATTCTAGTAATAAAGATAGTTCAGATAAAAAAATTAATATAAATAGTGCAACATTAGATCAATTAAAGACACTAAATGGCATAGGCGATTCAAAAGCAAAAGGTATAATTGAATATAGAGAAAAAAATGGTGGATTTAAATCAATTGAGGAAATAAAAAATGTATCTGGAATAGGAGACAACATGTTTGAGCGAATAAAGGAACAAATCGAAATTTGAACAACTTACAAATATATTACATTAATGCTTGTTAACGTTATAATAATTGCATGAAAGAGTAAAAAAATATATAATAAACAGTGTTATATCAAAACTAATTATATTAAATGAATGTAAAAGCAATCTAGAAAAGAGAACATAATATTATTTAGGTAAGAAAAAAGGTATAATATTGACACATAGTTGTAATACATTGATGGTAAAATTGTATTATTCATTTGCCGTATATTAGTTAGACATAAAAATAACATCTAATTTAAATAAGGGGGAAAATTTAGTGTCTAAAAAGGTTATAAGTATACTTATGAGCATAATAGTTTCAGCATCGTTAGCTGGGTGTACAAATGCTACAGATAGTTCAACAAAGAAAACGGACACAACAACGGAAAGTAGCACAAACTCTAATGATGACAGTTTAGAGGGAAAATGGGCAAAAAATTATACATTAGATCAAACACAAAAGTTATTTAAAGATAAATTATCAAAGATGGAGAATATAACCAAGGATTTAGGGGTAAAATATACAAAAGATGAGAAAACAAGAAAAGAAAAAGATGAATCTGTAAATGATAACTCCATATATTTTGACAATCAAAAGCCAGAAGTAAATAAAATTGAAAGTATGTATTTTGGAATGAAGACATATGGTGATAACTTAGAGACTGGTGATATAAGTCTAAAGTTGAGCTTAAATTTTGATGGTGAGAGTGCAATAAAGAATAATAATTTTGACTTAGGGAAGACATCTTTTAAAAAGTACATAGAAGCATTTACAGACCAAGAAGGTAGAGATTATTCAGACATAAATAAACAAATAATTGATAAACTAAAAAGTGGTGAAAACCAAGTTCAGATTAATAACACAATTGATGGCTTAAAGGAAGAGATCTTAGCTACCAAAACGTGTATAATATATAAATTATCTACAAAGAAATACAAATTTGCTGATGGTGAAATGAGTATGAAGTAGATTACAAGGGGGAAAATTTTTTGGAAAAAGATAACTTAAATGAAAATGAAATAAACGATGAAGTGGAAGAAAACGAAATTAAAAAGATTTCGGATACTGAGGAAGAAACAGATAACAATGTTAATAAAGAGGTTGAAAGTTTAATAACAAGTGATGAAGAATCAGATAAACAATCTTCTTCTAAAATTATATTAGCTAACGCACTTGATCAGTTATTAATGATTGCTGGTTCAGCTTTATTAGTACTATTGTGTGATATAATCTTAAAATTATGTGGATACATGTTCGTAAGGGATAATGGAGCTATAATTTTAGCAGGAGGAATAATATATTTTATTATAAATTGTATTTATGCCCCAATAATGGAAAAGAGTAAACTAGAAAATACTTTTGGGAAAAAGATATTAAATATGAATTAATTTATAAACTGAATTTACTATTATAATTTAAAGAATATAAAAATTACTTTTTATATTCTTAATTTTTAATTACAGATAAAATTTTAAAATATAAGTACTTAGGAGTAGATGATGAAAAAAGGAAGCGATTTAAGCGTTAAAATAGAAAAGTTACAATTTCCATCGACAGGAATAGGTTATGCAGAAGATAAGACTATATATGTTAAGAATGCTTTTCCAGGTCAAACAGTTACAGGTAGGGTAAAAAGGAAGAAAGAAGATTATGCGGAGTTAAAATTAATAAGCGTAGACGAACGAGCTGATTATGAGATTGAAACTTCATGTCCTCATTTTGGAGTTTGTGGAGGATGTTCATCACAAGGTATACCATATGAAAAGCAATTAGAATTTTTAAGTGAAGAAGTTAAAGAGTTATTTAGAGAAGCAAATGTTGATACAGGAGAGTATCTGGGAATTCAAGGAAGCCCTAACCAATGGGAATATAGAAATAAGATGGAATTTACATTTGGTGATGAAGCCAAGGGAGAGCCACTTTCATTAGGTATGCACATGAGAGGAAAATCTTTTGGAATATTAACTGTAGATGAATGTAAACTTGTTGATGAGGATTACAGAAAAATTATTAGATTGACTGCTGATTACTTTAGAGAGAAAGATTTGCCTTATTATAGAATAATGAAAGCTGAAGGCTATTTAAGGCATTTAGTGATAAGAAAAGCTCAAAATACTGGCGAGATATTAGTTAATTTAGTTACTACTACTCAGATAGACTTTGATTTAAGTGAATATGTTAAATTGCTAAGAGAACAAAGTTATAAAGGAAATTTAGTATCTATAATCCATACTGAAAATAATTCGAAATCAGATGCAGTAATACCAGAAAAGGTAAATGTGTTATTTGGAAAAGATTATATTAGAGAAACATTACTCGGATTACAATTTAATATTTCTCCATTTTCATTCTTTCAAACCAATACAAAAGGTGCAGAAAGTCTATATTCTATTGTTAAAGAGTTTATGGGAGATAGTGAAGAAAAAATTGTATTTGATCTCTATTGTGGTACAGGAACGATAGGGCAAATAGTAGCTCCAAATGCAAAGAAAGTAATAGGAATAGAACTTATTGAAGAAGCAGTTGAAGCTGCAAGAGAAAATGCTAAATTAAATGGATTAAATAATTGTGAATTTATAGCTGGTGATGTAGCAGAAATAATAAAAACAGTAAAAGTTAAACCGGATATAATAATATTAGATCCACCAAGAACTGGAGTACATCCTAAGGCGTTAGATTATGTAATTAAATTTAATGCACCAGAGATAATATACGTTTCATGTAATCCAAAGACATTAGTTAATGACCTTAGAGTACTTACGGAAAAAGGATATAAAGTTATTAAAACTAAAGTTAAGGATATGTTCCCTAATACGCCTCACGTGGAGTGTGTTGCATTGATAACAAGAAAATGAAGTTCGTAAAAGCCTTGATAATACTGAGTTTCATAAAACGAAAGTAATTCTAACTACTAAACTTAAACCCTCGATATACGTTCATGTGAACATATCGAGGGTTAATTTTTGGGATAAGAAACTCGGTGGGTTGGGTGAATAGGATAGATAAAATTGTGGGGTTGGGGAGATAGGATGGATGATAAATAAATGTATTTGATTTGTAAAATGTTCTATGCTAATATAAAAACAAATAAATATTTTGTTTTTAAGTTTTTATGGGGGTTATGTTATGGCTAAATTTACAGAGCTAGAAAAAGAAAAAATTCGAGAAGAATTGCTTAAAGTTGCCTGTCGCTTTTTTATAGATAAAGGATTTAAAAGTACTTCTCTTGAGGATATTACTTCATCAGTTGGTATTGCAAAGAGTTCCTTTTATATATTTTTCGAATCAAAAGAAATGCTATATATGGAATTGTTAGCACATGAGGGAGAACAAATTCAAAAGCAGATTTGGCCAAAGGTTATAGCTACAGAAAATATACGTCTAGCTATAAAAATGTACTTAAATATGATGGCTTTGGAACTAGAATCTAAGATTTTAACTCAAAGGCTGGTTTACGACATTGAGGAATATAAACTTGTTTCTAGAAAACTAAATCCAGAGTATGTTGGCTCGGAGCATCTAAGAAGCATCGCCTCTCTTATGGAGTTTATAAAGTCACGTCAAGATTCTAAGGAGATTATCGATGAAGACCCAGGTGTTATAGCCGGAGTTTTAAGATCAGCATTATTAATAGGTTCTCAAAAGAGAGATTTACAGCAATATAATTATGAAAGGATTAGAGATTTATTATTCGAAGCAGTTGCTAATCAAATTGCCAGGCCTTAATTTGGTCTAAGTATTATTAAATGAAAGTAAAATACGAATATAATATGGTCATCCAGAGTATACCTTTGAGGATTTGGTTGATGATGCAATTCAGGTACTAGATGCGTATAACGTTGATAAGGCTCACATAGTCGGTATGTCAATGGGTGGAATTATTACGCAGATAGTAGCTCTTAAACACACAAGTAAGGTTCTTACTATTTCATTAATTATGACATCAAATTTCGATTCCAGGCTCCCTAAAAAGGATAGTAAAGTAACAGAAGCCTTAGGTGAACATAAAATTACAAATTGGCAAAATAAAGATGAAGTGATGGAGTGTTTTATTAAAAAAGTAGAATTCTTACAGGATCAAAACGTTTTTTCGATGAAGAAAAAGTAAGAAGACTGAATGAAGAAGAATTTGATAGAGCCAGTAATTTACAGAGTAGAGAAAATCGCGGATTTATAAGAGGTTGGAATTCGTATTTGTCAAGAACTGACGAAATCAGTGTACCTACATTGGTAATTCATGGAACCGATGACCATATTATTCCGTATGAGCATGGAGTGCATCTTTCTAAAATTATATCAAATGCTGTATTAATTACCTTAGATGGTGCGGGGGATGAGCTCCACTATAATGATTGGGATGAAATTATTAATGCTATATCAGAGTATGCAGGAAATTTATAACCTAAATTTTAAAATTAGGAGTGATTTGAATGGGTAAAGAAATGAAACAAGTTATGGAAACAGCTAAAAAACATAATCTTATTTTAAAGGAAGAAACAATGCAGTTTAATGAATCTGGACTTGATTTTCAAGTTGTATTTGCACAAGATGAAAATGAAACGGATTGGGTTCTTAGATTGCCTAGGCGGGAAGATGTAATGCCCAGAACAAAGCTAGAAAAACAAGCATTAGATTTAGTTAATCAGTATGCGAAATGTTTTCAGGCACCAAACTGGACTATTTACACAAATGAACTAATAGCTTACAAGAAGTTAGATGGTGTGCCGGCAGGAACTATAGACCATAATATAGGAAACTATGTTTGGGAAATAGATATTAACAATATTCCAGAATCATTTCACAAGTCTCTTGGTAAGGTGTTAGCAGAGCTTCATAGCATACCTAGTGATAAAGCTGCTGAGCTTGGTCTAGCAGTGCAAACCCCTGAAGAGGCAAAAATGTCAATGAAGCAGCGTATGTATGATATAAAAGCTAAGTTTGGTGTGGGTGAGAATCTATGGATCAGACGGCAGGCATGGATAAATGATGATGAAATGTGGCCAAAGAAAACGGGATTAATTCATGGAGATGTTCATGCAGGTCATACTATGATCGATAGAGATGCTGATGTAACTGGATTAATCGACTGGACTGAAGCTAAAGTTACGGATATATCAAATGACTTTGTTTTTCATTATAAGGCGTTCGGAGAAGAAGGTCTTGAAGCTCTGATTCTTGCTTACAAAGAAGCAGGTGGATATTACTGGCCTAAGATGAAAGAGCATATTATTGAACTGGTTGCTGCGTATCCTGTTTCAATTGCCGAGTTTGCAATGGTATCTGGTGTTGAGGAATATGTTCAGATGGCGAAGGAAGCATTGGAAGTATAAGAGTTATGAATGGTGTAATGTGGTCATCAATATGCTCTCATCTACTAATAGTATAAAAAGAACAGTGGATATGTTTACGAGAACGGACACACTCAAATGCCATTCATTCTCTCCTCTTGAGTCACGTTGAGACCGTTGTTAGGATAGAAAGAAAATAGGCTAATATCAAAGGCTTTGAAGGTTTTTAAGTAAATATTGAAGTGTGTTTTATGATCATGATGTGAAGTCCTATTTGTATGCACCATAACACTTTGTAATTACTAGAAAAACTCATTAAAGACCAGGCACTAAAAACGAATCTCAATCATATTATAGGTAATATACCGTTTGAATATAATGAGGAGGTATTGTTATGCCTATGTTACCTATTGAAAAATATTTTGGTGAATTTCAATTAGTTTATACATTTTATGAGGCTATGCCTACAGGTGTTACTGTTTCAGAAACAGGTCGTATTTTTGTTTGCTTTCCGAAATGGGGAGACGACGTTAAATTTACTGTAGCGGAAATAGTAGGGGATCAATTGCGGCCATACCCTAATTTAGAAGCTAATTTAGCTAACCCCGAGAATATCGCAAACTCTTTCATTAGTGTCCAAAGTGTAGTTGCTGATGGAAGGGGAACTCTTTGGGTATTAGATACAGGAGCACCAAACTTTTCAGTGCCTATCAAAGGGGGGGCAAAATTAGTCGCTGTTGATTTAAAAAACAATAAACTAAGAAAAGTATATAACTTTACAGAAGATGTTATCCTGCCAACAACTTATATTAATGATGTACGATTTGATTTTCGTGTTGGAAAAGCAGGGTATGCATATATAACGGATTCTTCTTCAAAAGGGCCAGGAGCTATTATCGTGGTAGATTTAGAAAATGGAAACGCGTTCAGACGGTTAAATGGAGCAAATTCAACTTCACCAGATCCCTATTTTTTACCGAAAGTAGAAGGTCAAATTTTGATGAATCGAAACAAAGATGGCTCAACTTCCCCATTTAGAATGGCGTCTGATGGTATAGCAATTTCTCCCGATGGAAAACTTTTATTTTTTTGTCCACTAACCAGTCGTCATCTGTTCTCAATCCCGACTGAAGCCCTAAGAGACAGAACGATACCAGAGATGGATTTGCTTTATCATGTGAAGTATTGGGGAGAAAAAGGCGCGTCTGATGGAATGATCACTGATGCAAAAGGAAATATTTATGCTGGAGACTATGAAAACAACAGTATTCGAAAAATATTGCCAAATGGCACAATGAAAACCATTGTACATGATCCAAGAATTTTATGGCCGGATACTTTTTCAATTAGTCCGGATCAATACTTATATGTCATTGTGAACCAATTACACAGGCAGGCAAGATTTCATTATGGAAAAGACCTACGACAAAAGCCGTATAGTTTACTACGTATGAAAATTGGTGAATTTCCTGCTCCAACCTTTTCATAACAAAAAATAAAAAGGAAAAGGTAGTTGAAAAAGAAAAAGCACTATGAATTTTCAGTTATAATTAATACTATCACAAAGCTTAATTAATAATGACATAAAATTATAAAAATGTTGTCATTATTTATATAAACACTTTTTATGAAAATCATGTATCAATAGTTTTAAAACAATTAATAGTAAGTGGAGTAAAGAATTCTATGAGATTAGATTAGAGAATTAATCATATAGAATTCTTTTTATGAATGAAAAATAGAAGTGGAATAATATTTTGGGGAAATATGTAGGAAAACAAATGCTTTTAAAGAATAGTATTAAATATACCAGTTTTTATTCTAATAGGACTACCAATTTTTTAAGAATGTCTATTTTTTGACGGTTATTTTGAAATTAGGGGCATATTATGTACTCCCCATGTAGTTTATTCATGAAAGATTTAAAGCAGTTTCTGTTATTTGCATATCTACTTTATATTGCTCCTGTAAATTATAAGCATTGTAATAACCTTTTTTCATCATATAGTTTGAAATTGTTTCATAGGTAGCAATATAAGAATGATTCATAAGTCCGCTTAATTGTTGTGTATGCTGCCTAGATGCACAAGTATCATTCTGTAAAATAGACCTTAATTCCTCGTCAGAAACTAACTGGGACATAGTAACTGACTTAGTCAGACAAAGATTTTTAAAGGTTAATAGTTCATGCAGCTTTATGGTTTCATGAGGTGCAATTTGTTGAACCATATTTTTAAGCATCCTTGTATTTATTATTTATGTCCTAATTAACTATTTTTCTGGAGTTGCAAAACTACCAAGTCTGCTTGTATCGCCAGGAAATAAATTTAAGCCGGCAATTTGAGACGTTGTCTGCGACGACTCCAAATCCATTTGAAACTGTCTATCCAGGTCAACTGGGTTAAGACATCCTTATTATACCGCTATCTTAATTTGGGGGCTTTTGCATACAGGCTTTGTGAGGATTTAATATCAAAATAATAAATGAAAATACAGATCAATTTATATTGTATTTACATTGATATTCTATACTCAAAAGAGGAAGGTGATAGATTTGAATAAGATTTTAGTTATAGATGATGATTATTATATCAGAGAGCTTATTTGTACAGTATTAAAAGATGAAGGATTTTCTATAGCTGAGGCTGTAAATGGAAGGGATGCATTAGAAAAACTTGGGGAGGAAAAAATTGATCTTTGTGTGCTTGATATTATGATGCCTCAAATGGATGGATATGAATTTTGTAAACAAGCACGCAGATATTATGAGGATATGCCAATTTTAATGCTCACCGCTAAAAGCGAGCTTTCCCAAAAAGTAAAGGGCTTTGAACTTGGCGCAGATGATTACTTAACAAAACCATTTGAGATTGATGAGTTGTTTGTTAGAATAAAAGCGCTTTTGAGACGCTATAAAGTAGCTGCTTCACGGAGTATTAATATTGGTAATTTAGTTATGGATAAAAGTAGTTACACAGTAATTAGTAACAATGAACAATTCGATATACCAATGAAGGAATTTGAACTTTTATTTATGCTTGGAAGTTATCCTGGTAAAACCCTTTCTCGTGACAGGCTAATAGAAGAGGTTTGGGGCCTTGATTTTGAAGGAAACGAACGAACTCTTGATGTTCATATAAATCGTCTTAGAGAGAGGTTTCAGTCTGATATTTACAAGTTCAAAATTACTACTATTAGGGGTCTTGGTTACAGATTGGAGGAAGTGAAGTGAAGGAAGGAAACAGGTATTTTTTTTCACTAATACTGATTTTTATTATAACATTACTTGGTCTTACTAGTGGATATTATATTTGTATATTTATTTTCGGTAAATTAGAAAGCATTCCTCTACATATAATATTTATTGTTCAAAGCTTAACTTCTGCTGTGATATATTTTCTAGGTTGGAAAGCATTTATATATATGCACTGGCGCTTCGCTAATAAACATAAAAAATTTGATCTTTCACATTTTCCAATATTAAGCGGAGCTGTTGAAGCCATGAATAAGATAGCTTCTGGTGATTTCAATGTACTTGTTAAAACAAATGAACTCGATCCTTTTAATGAGGTAGCAGACAATGTCAACAGAATGGCAAAAGAGCTAGGGTCTTTGGAGAAACTACGCCAAGATTTTATATCAGATGTGTCACATGAAATACAGTCACCATTAACTTCTATATCAGGGTTTGCTACTCTGTTAAAAAAAGGAAGTTTAGATAAGGATCAGATATCACATTATGCCAGCATAATAGAAACTGAAAGTAAACGATTATCTAAATTAAGCGAAAATCTATTAAGATTATCTAATTTGGAATCAGAAGACAATAATTTAAACTTAAAGAAATATGAAATAAACAAGCAAATTGAAAGTGTTTTACTTATGTTAGAGCCACAGTGGTCAGCAAAAAATATAACACTTGATATTTCTCTTGAAGAAACTATGATATGTGGAGATGAAGATTTATTAAGTCAGGTATTTATAAATTTGCTTAATAATGCTATTAAATTTACGCCAGAAAACGGAAATATAGGTGTTAACTTATATAACAATGAAGACGGGGTCGAATGTAAAGTCTCCGATACAGGTATAGGTATTTCATCGGAAGATCAACCGCGGATTTTCGAGAGGTTTTATAAAGCAGATAAAGCTCGTAATCGTTCTTTGGGTGGAAACGGACTTGGACTTTCAATAGTAAAAAAGATTATTGACTTACATGGAGGGAAAATATCTCTTACAAGTGAAATTGGAAAAGGTACAGAATTTATTATTTGGCTGCCTAAGGTATATGAAAGAAAATAACAAGTCCTAATATTCAGGCAGATTGACTTGTTATTTTTTTGATAATGCGCAAATAGAAGCTAAATATGTTCATTATTACAGTCTGAATTAACAGACTGTAATTTTTTGTTTACATTGAGTTTTAGTTCCATTTAAGTTTAGTTTAAGTAGCAGCTATATACTATTTTTATAGAAACCAAACAGTGTTTAGAAATAATATTATTTGGAGGTATAACATGATTGAAACAAAAGGAAAACATATGATGATCGATCCAAGCCAACCTGGCACCGTGCTAAAGATGCATGCAAAGCCTGGAAAAGGTGATGCTTTATTTGAACTTACCAATAACCTTCATTATAACGGTGATACAGATGGGCCTGTAGATTGGATACTCTGTAGAGCTGATGACGATCCGGATACCTTGTGGGCTTTTGAGTTCTACAAGGACGAGGAATCGTTCAAGCGTCACTTCTCAAACCCAAATATTGAAAAGTGTCATGATGAGGTCATCGACCTTCTGAGTGAGATGCCCATGAGAGTCGAAGTTCATCCAGCCTTCTCCAGTTATCAACTCAAGGGGGATTAAAGTGTTTATAACTACAGTCTGAATTTAACAGATTGTGGTTTTTCTTTTTGTTTACATTACGTTTAAATTTCATTTAAGTTTAGTTTAAATAGAAACTATATACTATGTTTGTAGAAACAAAATAGGAATTAGAATTAATAATATTGAAAGAAGATTATGCCTTATTGTTAAGTGCTAATTTTATTACTTATACAACATGGAAGGAGTTCTTTATATGGAAAACATGGAAAATATGGATCAAAAATCGTTATACTATCTTGAAAAAGCACCTGTCTCTAAAGCAATAATACACATGACTATTCCTATGATACTAAGTAGTATCGCGTCAGTTGTCTATAATATCATCGATGCTTTTTTTGTTGGTAAACTTAATAATACTGCAATGATGGCGGCAGTGATACTGGCATTACCATTTTCATTAGTATTAATGGCAATTGGACAAATGTTTGGAGTAGGTTCTGGAACATATATATCAAGACTTTTAGGTGAAGGTAATACAGACAATACCAAAAAAGTTAGTTCCATTAACTTTTGGTCATCAATGCTTATGGGGATTATTCTAATGATGATATGTCTGCCCTTATTATCTTATATGTTGCCGCTTTTAGGAGCAAGTGGTGAAACGCTACAATATACAAGAAATTTTGTTATGGTACTTGTTATTGGAGCTCCAATTATCATTGTTAATATGGCGCTTGATGCAGCTGTACGTGCAGAGGGTGCATCCACTATTTCTATGACTGGTACCATAGCAGGTATTATAATTAATATAATACTTAATCCCTTTTTCATTTTCGTTCTAAATATGAATGTTATGGGATCAGCTCTAGCCTCTGTTTGTGGTAATATAGTTTCTGGTTTGTATTTTGTATATTATTTGCAAAAGAAGAGTACTGTTCAGAGTTTATCAATCAAGGACTTTAAACCAAGTAAAGAAATTTATGGTGAGATTTTTAAGGTTGGAGTTTCAGCTTTATTAATGAGCGGATTTTTTGTCATCATAAGTCTTCTTTTCAATAATTATTCTATGATTTATGGAGACAGTGTTGTAGCGGGATTTGGAATTGCACAAAGAGTTGTTCAAATTGTAGATTGTATTGGCATGGGCTTTGCGATGGGAGTTGTACCACTAATTGCATTTGCTTACTCTGCAAATAATCAAAAGCGTCTCATGGAAATTGTTAAGAAAACTATATTGTATATGATTGGTTTAACATTAACTTTAGGAGCAGTTCTATTTGCACTCAGGTTACAGATTATTGGTATCTTCAGTATTGATCCTAAGGTTATTGCCATTGGTCAAATAACTCTCATAGCTCAACTTTCCTCAACTGTTTTTGCTGCCCTATGTGAATTTTTTACTGGAATTTTTCAAGCTCAAGGTGATGGTGTGAAATCAAATATTATGGCCGCTGTGAGAGGTGTTTTATTTGTCCCTATTTTGATTGTGGGAAACCTAATATTTGCTGTTAATGGTGTTATTTGGGCTATGACAGCTACAGAAGGGTTATCATGTCTTATAGGAATTGCCCTATGGCTTGGAATTAGAAGAAAAAGCTTACTAGAAATCTCTATGAATAAACAGATAAGTTAAATTAACCATAACTTTTTAGCATAAGCGAAGATGAGCGGAATGGTGGGTTCAGAATTTAGATAGTGGTTATAAAAGTATGCTTTATTAAATACTAAAGGATTTTTCTGAATGTAATTAATTAAAAATCTTCTGACTGTAGATTCATATAGTTAGAGGATTTATTTTTTTACATATTTTCAGGATAAATAAGCATTAATTTATATTTAAATAAAAAGAGCCCCTAAAGGTAAGGGGCTAGTGAATAGGTTAAAATAAAAAGCGACTGTGAATGGAGAGTAACTAAATGAGAAACAAATAACATTCAAGAGGTTTCTTTTAATTATATGAAGACTAACATCAAATAATTCTAAATAGTAATAGATAATCCTTCTCATTAAGAAACTTTTAATTTGTGATGATGCTAGATTTATTAGAGTCACTTTAAAGGATTCCTTAGAAAGAGAGGGATATCAAGTAGTTGATGAGGCAGATCCTCGTTATTTTCTTTTAACAATATATTAAGAAATGATTAATATATTTGACAAAGAACTGACAAGAAAAAATAATAGTATATTCATAAGGAAGGAAGTTTGATATTTATGTTAAGAGAAATTGAAGAATTAAAAATTAAAGATAAAATTACAGTAGAAGACAAACAAATGCTTAGAAAAGCACTAGATGGAATAAAGGGATGGAAGTTTAATCCGGTTGCAGTTATTACAAATGGAATTGAAGATTATTATTTTATATGTAGAGTAAAAACAGTAATAAAAGATTTACAAATGAAGATGGCAAAAGTGTATATTAAAATACAAGAAGGGAGTAACCCTAGACTGTTAGCAATAGAAGAAATATAATAATTCAGATACATGAATAAGTAAAAATGGCAATAAACTTATATCTATAATGTATAGAAAAGCAATTTCTAAGTAGAAAGTGTAGGTGAGAGTAGTAAATAAAGGTATAAAACTATATTACAATATAAAAAGTTTTTCGAGATAGGCTATGTGATAAAACTAGTCCTATCTTATTTTTATGTGTATTTTAGAAAGAACGATAATTTATAAATAGATATTGCAGCTCAATAAAGTTTTTTATCCATAATTCACTTAGTATAAAAGTAGAGAATGCATCAAGCGTAAAAAGCTTTGTCATTAAAAGTTAAGGCAGTTTTTATTAGAAATAATTTATTAATGACAATGCTTTTTATATGAAAGATTAAATATGTTGATTATGAAGCTAATGATTTTTCTAAGTTCTTTATAAAATTATTAAAAAAAGTTACTAGGTTTATTAATTATAATATTTAAATTTGATGGAATATAAAAATATTATATAGGCAAAAGTACAGATAGTAATTAAAATGATATTATGAAGATATATTATATTACATAAGATGCTGGGAGGAAATACAATGTTAAAGATAGGTTGCCATTTATCGGCTTCAAAAGGATTCAAGAATATGGGAGAAGAGGCTATTAGCATAGGCGGAAATACATTTCAATTTTTTACTAGAAATCCAAGAGGGAGCAAAGCAAAGGCTATAGATGAAACAGATATAAAAGAATTTTTAAAGTTAGTAGAAGAAAATAATTTCTCTAAAATATTAGGTCATGCACCATATACGTTAAATGCTTGTTCTGCAGATGAGAACACAAGAAAGTTTGCAGTAGAGGTAATGAAGGATGATTTAGAGAGGATGGAGTATATTCCTAATAATCTTTATAATTTTCATCCAGGAAGTCATGTTAAGCAAGGCGTAGAGATTGGAATTAAATATATTTCAGATATGCTAAACGCAGTGCTTAAACCTGAACAAACAACTACTGTATTGCTTGAAACAATGGCAGGAAAGGGGACCGAAATTGGACGTACATTTGATGAATTGAAAGAGATTTTAAATAATGTAGAATTATCACACAAGGTAGGTGTTTGTCTTGATACATGTCATGTTTATGATGCAGGGTATGATATTGTTAATAATTTAGATGAAGTAGTAGAACAATTTGATAAGATAATTGGCTTAGATAAATTATGTGCAATACATTTAAATGATAGTATGAATCCATTTGGAAGTCATAAAGACAGGCATCAAAAAATAGGAGAAGGTTCTATTGGATTAGAGGGAATTAAGAATATTATTAATCATCCAATGTTATGCAATTTACCATTTTTCCTTGAGACACCAAATGAGCTTGATGGATATGCAAGGGAGATAGAATTATTGAAGAGTATATATCAAAATTAAAAATATTTATTGATAAAATTATATGCTCTGTATAGCGTAATTTTACTAATCAAATTGCATTATGAATAAAAAATAATAATATAGCAATATTACTTCTATAATAAATATTAAGTAATATAGAGAATTATGATATACTTAAGCTGTTAAAATATACATAAAAGGTGGAAAAAGTTATGAGGATCACGAAGAAGAAAAGTTTTGTTTTTATAACAATTATAGTGGGAATATTTTTATTGGTAGGTTGCGGAAATAAAAATGCTAGCAATGGAAAAGGGGAAGCAGATAATTCCTCTAAAACAAGTGAAAGCAATGAGGCAACTCCATCAGCAAATAGTAAGGACCTGCCAATAGCTACTATAAAAGTAGAAGGATTTGGAGAAATTCAAGCTGAATTATATCCTGAAATTGCTCCTAATACTGTTAACAACTTTATATATTTAGCCAATAAAGGCTTTTATAACAATTTAAAATTCCATAGAGTAATTAAAGGGTTTATGATCCAAGGAGGAGATCCTAAAGGAAATGGAACCGGTGGGCCAGGTTACTCAATTGAAGGGGAATTTACTTCTAATGGTTTTGCAAACAGTTTAAAGCATACAAAAGGAGTATTATCTATGGCAAGAGCACAAGATCCTAACAGTGCAGGAAGTCAATTTTTTATAATGTCAGGAGATGCACCAAATCTTGATGGAGAATATGCTGCTTTTGGAAAAGTAATATCAGGGTTAGATATAGTAGATAAAATTCAAAATGTAGAAACTAGTTCTGCTGATGCACCTAAAAAGGATGTTGTAATTACATCAATAACTGTTGATACAAAAGGTGTGGAATACAAAGAACCGAATAAAAAGTAAATTTATAAATGTAGCTTATAATCTAAGAATACATGATTTAGTGGAGACTTATATGACTAATATTAATCATATAAGTCTCCACTAAAATTTTATCAGGCATTTATTGGATAGCTTGCGTAATGGAGTTTATTTTATCACTGGGATGCTTATTCCAATTATTTTTCCAAGATTTAATACATTCATATAGGATTATAATTAACATAGCAAGTATTATAACTGATAACACGGTTAATGTAGTCTTACCATTTGGAATATAGTTATTAAAGATATTTTCAATAGAAGCTGTTGAAGTTGTTATAGCGATAAATATCATAGGTAATATTGTTATAGTGGTATATTTTTTCTTGCCCATCTCTATAAGTACAGAAGTTCCGATTGCAAAAGCAATTGCGGCAAGAGTTTGATTGGCGACTCCAAATAGAGGCCAAATAGTTGAAATGTTACCACTATAAAGTAAAGCTCCCCAGCTAAGTGACATTAATGCACTGAAAAATACTAGATTAAATTTAGAATCTTTTTTAGCAAGTGGTTTGTACATTTTGCCAAAAAGATCTTGTAATAAATATCTTCCTATTCTTGTTCCTGAATCTATAGTTGTTAAAATAAATAATGCTTCAAACATTATACAGAAATGATACCAATAAGACATTAAGGTTGATGCACCAGGTAGCTTTTGGAACACATATGTCATACCAACGGCTAAAGACACAGATCCACCAGGCCTTCCAGCAAGTTTCTCACCAACAAGTGACTCGAGCATTCCTAAATCTTTTGGGACTAAATTTAATTTATCAAAAACTTCTGGCAAGGAGTTTATAGCAAAATAATCAGATGTAGGCAATGATGTAGCTGCAATCAATGCCATGAGGGAGACAAAAGCCTCAAGTAACATAGAACCATAACCTATTGGAAGAATATCTTTTTCACTCTTTATTAGTTTTGGAGTAGTTCCAGTGCTAATAAGTGAATGGAATCCAGATAGCGCACCACATGCTATTGTTATGAATAAAAACGGAAATACTTTACCGCTGACAACCGGACCACCACCATGAACGTATTGAGTTAGTGCAGGCATTTCTAAATTTGGTCTGACTATTATTATACCGATAACTAAAGCGCCAATAACTCCAAGTTTCATATAAGTACTTAGATAATCACGAGGTAATAATAATAGCCATACAGGTAAAGCCGCAGCACAGAATCCATAGATTACTAATATTACAGATAGTTGTTTAGTATCAAGAGTCAAAAAATTACCAAGAGTTGTACCTTCAATTTGTGGCCCAAAGATAACTGCAAGCATTATTAAAGCCATACCTATTATAGTAGCCTCACCTATTTTACCAGGTCTAATGTATTTTAAATAAATTCCTATAAAAATTGCGATTGGAATAGTAGCTCCAACTGTAAATGTACCCCAAGGGCTATTATAAAGTGAGTTAACGACTGGTAAGCCAAGACCAGCCATTGTAATTATTAATATGAAAATAACTGAAATGGAAGTAATAAAGCCAATTCTTTTTCCTAATGTATGCTTTGCAATTTCTGCTATGGACTCACCATTAAACCTGACTGATGCGAAAAGCATTATCATGTCATGAACTGCACCAGCAGCAACGGAACCAATCAATATCCAGAGAGCACCAGGAAGGTAACCAAACTGGGCTGCTAAAACGGGTCCGATAAGAGGACCGGCTCCTGCAATAGCTGCAAAGTGATGACCTAGCAGAACCCACTTATTTGTTGGAACATAATCCTTGCCATCATTGTATATTTCTGAAGGAACTTTTTTAGATTCATCTAAAACCAATACCTTTGCAGCAATGAAAGCGCCGTAGAATCTGTATGATAGTATTAGAATTAAAGCACCAATGATAACTAAAACAATAGAATTCATATATACATCCCCTTTGTGTAAATGTTTTCTTTACATTGCTAATCTAACATTAGAAATAAATAATTACTACATTTTACATGTGAAATGCTATATTTGATGGATGAATTAACAAAACATGGTGGTAGTTTGCAATAAGTTTTATATAAATGAAGTATAAATTGAGATTTTTTTACATAGTAGTATAATTTATGTATATAGGGACGGAAAGGAGGTAATAGTATGTTGATGGTAAATATGTTAGAGAGAATGGCACTTATAACAATATTTATATATATAATACTACAAACTAATATTATGAAGTGTTTTGTTAAGGACAAGTTTGATAGAAAAGACAAGATGATGATGATAATTATATTCTCAATCCTTGCTATTTTAGGAACTTATTTTGGAATATATATAAAAGATCAATCATTAGCAAATAGCAGACCAGTTGGAGCGATAGTTGCAGGATATTTAGGGGGACCTGTTATTGGAATTATAGTGGGATTTATAAGTGGATTGCATAGGTATTCGTTTGGCGGATTTACGGCGTTAGCTTGCGGATTATCAACAATTGTGGAAGGCGCAATAGGTGGAGGATTTAGAATATTATTTAAGGAAAAGGGGCTAAACCCAGCTGTTGCAGGGTTAGCAGCAGTAGTAGCAGAAATTACTCAAATGATAATTATATTAATGTTTTCTAAAGATATAAATTCAGCAATAGATCTTGAGAAAACAATAGCATTATCTATGATACTTATAAATTCTATTGGTGTATTTTTAATAGTTATGGTAATTGAAAGCTCAAAAAAATTAGTTGATGGTGAAGTAAAACTTATAAAATTAAAAGAAGAAAATAAAGTAGCGGAATTAAAGGCTTTAAAAGCACAAATAGAGCCTCATTTTTTATTTAATTCTCTTAATGTGATAAGTGCGTATTGTAGAACTGATGGAGAAAAAGCAAGGGAACTTATATTAAATCTTTCAAATTATTTTAGGGCTACGCTAGAAATCGAAGGAGATTTTTCTACACTAAAAAAAGAATTGGCTTTGGTAAAGGCTTATGTAGCAATTGAACAAGCTAGATTCTCAAATAGACTAGAAGTGAAATTTTTAATAGATGATAATTTACTGGATATAAAGTTTCCAATACTCATACTTCAACCAATTGTAGAAAATTCAATTAAACATGGGATACTGAAAAAAATTAATGGTGGGATAGTAACAATTTCGATTAGAAATGGTGAAGATGACGTTAACATTGAAATTAGTGATAATGGAGTAGGATTTGAAAATGCAGATGAATCTTTGTCAACTGGACTCGGCCTTAAAAATATTAATAATAGACTTAGATTATTGTATGGGGAAAGTTATTCTTTAAATATAACAAGCTCAAATAATGGAAGCAGTGTTAGCTTTAACATTCCAAAATAATTATTATGATTAAGGGGGAAATTAAATTGAAATTACTAGATGAGATAAAAGTAGTAATAGTAGAGGATGAAGCAATATCTAGCGATGAGTTAAAATACATAATATCTAAGGATGGTAGATTTAAAGTTGTGGGGCAAGCCTATGATGGAATAGGTGCATTAACTTTAATAGAGAGTGAGGAACCAGATATTGCTTTTATTGATATTAATATTCCAGGAAAAAACGGAATAAAGTTAGCGGAAGAAGTAAAAGAGATATTTCCGGATGTAATTCTAATTTTTTTAACAGCATATGATACTTATGCAATAAAGGCTTTTGAACTTAAAATTTATGATTATATACTAAAGCCATATGATGAAAAGAGAATAGCGGAATCGTTAAATTGTGCGTTAAGTACAATTATTAATAGAAATGAGAATGAAATAATAGATATATTAAGTAAACTTGAAAATAAACAAGCATTGAAAAAAATCCCATGTGAGAATAATGGAAAAATAATTCTTATCGATGTTAACAAAATTTCCTTCTTTTATTCAGAAGGAGAGAGGAATTATGTTAAGACTAATAAAGAGATTTATTGCACAACAAAAACTTTACAAGAGTTGACTGAGAAAACAAATTTTTTTAGATGCCACAGGAGTTATGTAGTCAATCTTGAAAAAGTTAAAGAAGTCTATCCTTGGTTTAACGGGACTTATAAGTTAATTATCGATGATGATGAAAATAATGAAATACCAGTGAGCAGATCTCATGTTAAGGAAATAAAGATTATTTTAGGACTATAATATTATCTTAAATTTTAGAAATGAATAAATTTTAAAGAATATCAATTAGAATTAAGTTTTGCAAATTAAGAAATCGAGTAAATTTATTAAAGAAAATATCAACTTATTTATTTGCAATTTATGAAAGAGCCTAAATAAAGGATAATCCTTATGTATAATGTTAGCAAGCCTAACAATGGATATCCTTTATTTAAATTATTTATAATATAAATACAAGTTTTATATTATATTAGTTATACGGTCTTTTTACAGGCACAATTATAAAAATTAATTTTGTAATTAATTTTATCAAGATTTCTTTGTAATTCGGCTATTTGGCTTATAACTTCTTCACGGTGTTTTATAAAAATTTCTCTACGAACATCAATAGTATTATCACCTTTAAGGCATAACTGAATATATTCTTTGATTTGCTTTATAGGCATACCTGTATTTTTTAAACAACAAATAAGCTCAAGCCATTCTAAATCTTTTTCTTTAAAATCCCTGTTGCCTGACTCACTGCGATCCACAAATGGAAGTAAACCTTCTTTTTCATAATACCTAAGAGTGTGTGGCGTTAAATGCGTTTTTTCAGCAACTTCAGCAATACTGTATCCCATAATATTATCCTCCTTTAAACTATATGATGTATTTTACAACTTAGAGTATACTCTAAGAGCATGCATTTGTAAAATTGCATCAAAAAATTATTTAATATAAAAGTTATGAATGATGAATATGGTATTGTAAATAAAAAAATTACTTTTTAATTCTAGAACAATGACTTTAGGCTGTAATAACGAACTTACATTTTCATTTTAGAGTTTATTTTTCCCAAATATGTTGACTTAGAGTTAACTATAAGATGTAAAATATATATAGAACAATTTATAATGTAAATTATCTATTTTAAGGAGGAATTACTTTGTTATATAGAGGTTTTGGAAAGACAAATGAAAAGGTTTCAGTTTTAGGGTTTGGTTGTATGAGGTTACCTATTATTGATGGAGATACTACTAAAATTGACGAAGAAAAAGCTACAAAAATGATTCGCCACGCAATTGATGAAGGAGTTAATTATATTGATACTGCATACCCTTATCATGGAACAGGAATGGGAAATGGAGGGGAAAGTGAACCATTTGTAGGTAGAGCTTTAAAAGATGGATATAGAGAAAAGGTGAATTTAGCTACAAAACTTCCTAGTTGGGCAATTAAGACTAGAGAGGATATGGATAAATATTTAAATGAACAATTAGAGCGATTACAAACAGATAGAATAGATTTCTATTTAGTTCATGCTTTAAATAAAGGTTCTTGGGAAAATTTAAAGAAGTTAGGAATAGATGAATTTTTAAACTCAGCAATTAAAGATGGAAGAATAAGATATGCAGGATTTTCATTTCATGACAAGTTAGAAGTTTTTAAAGAAATAGTGGATTATTATGATTGGTCATTCTGTCAAATTCAATATAACTATTTAGATGAAGATTTCCAAGCCGGAACTGAAGGCTTAAAATATGCAGCAGATAGAGGTCTTGGAGTTGTTATCATGGAGCCGCTTAGAGGTGGAAAAATAGTTAGAAATCTTCCAGATGTAGTTACTGATACATTTGATAAAGCAGAAATTAAGAGATCTCCAGCCGAATGGGCACTAAGATGGGTATGGAATCATCCAGAGGTATCTGTAGTACTAAGTGGTATGAATGTAATGGATAATGTTACTGAAAATATTAGAGTGGCAGGTGAAGCTTTACCAAATTCACTAACAGAAAAAGAGTTGGAAATAATGGATAATGTTAAAAAAGCATTTAAAGAAAGAATAAAAGTTAATTGTACAGCTTGTGAGTATTGCATGCCATGTCCAGCGGGCGTAAATATTCCTAAGAATTTTACATTATATAATGAGTATAATATATTCGTTACTCCAGCAACAGAAAAAGAACTTAAGGAAAGATATAATGGAGTAGCACCATCAGAAAGAGCAGATAAATGCGTTGAATGTGGTAAGTGTGAAAGCCATTGTCCTCAAGCAATCAAGATTCGTCAAGAATTAAAAAATGTTAAGACAATATTTGCTTAAAATAAGATATTATAATTCGCAAAATAGTTTCTAGACAGTTAAGAAAAGATGATTACATTCTCAAAAAAGAAAAAAATTTATATGTTCAAAAGAGCATTTTTTCGATAATTAAGAAAATATAACATTATATAGACAAAAATAATGCAAATTAAAAATAGATTTATTAAATTAATACAAATGAGTTAAGGAGTGAGCTAAATGAGAATATTATATTACGATTGTTTTTGTGGTATAAGTGGAGATATGAATCTGGCAGCGATGTTGAACTTAGGAGTTCCTAAAGAATATTTATTTAAAGAAATTTCAAAGCTTAATTTAAATTCTGAATATGATATACAAATTAACAGTTCTGAGAAACTTGGAATAACAGGAACAAGAGTAGATGTTATATTAAAAGATGAACTAAATAATGCAGATAACATAGGATATAAAGATTTTGAGCATTGTAGTAATGATATTATAAAAGATCACAGTCACTCTCACGTACATGATGAAGAGCACAATCATCACGATCATTCTCATGGTGAAGATGCTTCACATAATCATGAACACAATCATCCACATAGCCATGAACATGATTGTTCACATAATCACGAACCAGCTCATGTTCATAACCATTCAGGAAATCACGAGCATCATCATAGAAATTTAAAAGATATAGAGAATATAATAAATTCTAGTGACTTAAGTGAAAAAGTTAAGAATTTAAGTTTAAATATGTTTATGAGAGTAGCAGAAGCAGAAGCAAAGGTACATGGCAAAACATTATATGAAGTACACTTTCATGAAGTAGGTGCCATTGATTCAATTGTTGATATAGTAGGAGCTGCTATTTGTTTAGATTATTTAAAAGTGGATAAGATTATGGCGTCTCATGTTCAAGTTGGTGGTGGATTCGTAAAATGTGCTCATGGACTTATGCCAGTTCCAGCACCTGCGACTGTAGAAATATTAAAAGGTATTCCAATAAATGTTGGAGTGGTTCAATTTGAAACAACTACGCCTACAGGCGCTGCGATACTAGCTGAAAATGTTCAAGAGTTTACTTCAAAAATGGATTTCTCTATAAAGAAAATTGGATATGGAATTGGACATAGAGATCTAGATATACCTAATGTTTTGAGGGTTTATTTAGGGGAAGATAGTAGATTAGAGAAGATAGAAGAACAATATATATTGGAGACTAATATAGATGACATGAATCCTGAATTTTATGGATATATTGAAGAAAAGCTTTTTGATGCAGGGGCATTGGATGTTTTTAAAACTCCTATATTTATGAAAAAAGGAAGACCAGGAATAAAGTTAAGTATATTAATCAGTGAAAAAATAGAAAAAGATATTTTGGACATAATTTTTGAAGAGACTACCTCTATAGGCGTAAGAAAATATAAAGTTGAAAAAATAATGTTAAATAGAGAGTTTTCAAAGGTAGAAACTCAGTATGGAGAAGTAACAATCAAGAAATCATATTATAAAGGCAACTTAGTTAAATATAAGCCTGAATATGAGGAATGTAAAAAGATTGCAAAAGAGAATAACATAACTATGGAAAAGGTGTATAGGGAAGTTTATAAACAAACTTCGAATATCTATAATGAGTAATTCTACAATCAAATTAAGAAAATAAAAATGTATAGGTGAGAGGCGGAAGAGATAGATGATTAATAATGATAAATATAGTGAACTAGTGAAATACCTTAAAGGATTAGGAAAAGTAGTTTTAGCATTCTCGGGGGGAGTAGATAGCACATTCTTACTTAGAGTAGCCAAAGATGCTCTTGGGGACAATGTAAAGGCAGTAACGATTTTATCACCATATATTCCTAAGTGGGAAATAGCAGAGGCTAGAGAATTGGTAAGGGAATTGGGAGTTCAACATGAAATTATTGAAGCTCCAATTATTGACTCAATTAAATTCAATCCGGAGGATAGATGCTATCTTTGTAAAACAGCTGTATTCACTATGATATTAAATATAGCAAAAGAACAAGGGTATAACTGTGTAATTGATGGGACTAATTTTGATGACATAAGTGATTATAGACCAGGTCTTAAAGCATTAAAAGAATTAGAAGTAAAAAGTCCACTATTAGAATGTAAATTAACTAAAGCAGAAATAAGAGCATTCTCTAAAGAATTGGGACTTAACACCTGGGATAAGCCACCTTATGCTTGCCTTTTGACAAGGATACCTTATGGAAATGAACTAAAAGTAGAAGATTTTGAAAAGATTGAAAATGCAGAAAAGTATATGATGAGCATAGGTTTTAGAGCTGTTAGGGTAAGATGTCACGGTGACTTAGCAAGAGTTGAAGTAAGTAGGGATGATAGAAGTAAATTATTTAATGAAGAACTTTTAGACACTATTGCTGAAAAAATAAAAGAATGCGGATTTAAATATGTAACATTGGATTTACAAGGTTATAGAGTAGGAAGTTTTAATGAAACTATAGTGAAAAAAGAATAGAATCAAAAATAAATAATAATATTTTAAAGATGAATTAAAGTGGTTTAAGAAGTTAGCAGAGAAAATCTTAGGAGGATAAAGCTAATGAACAAAGAAGAAATTAAAGAATTGTTAGAAAGTGTTAAAGATAACAAATTAAATGTAGATGAGGCACTTGAAAAGTTAGAAGATCTACCTTTTAAAGATTTGGGTTTCGCGAAGATAGATAATCATAGAGAAATTAGAGTTGGCTATCCAGAAGTAATATACTGCGAAGGTAAGACTGTAGAGCAGGTTAGAGATATTGTAAAATTTATGATTACAAAAAACAATAATATATTAGGAACGAGAGCTAATGAGGAAATGTATAATGCAGTTAAGGAAATATGCAAAGAAGCAGAATATAATAAACTTGGTAGAACAATAACTATTAGGAAAAATGAACAACCTATTACGGAGAATTATATAGCAATTGTTGCAGCAGGTACTTCAGATTTACCTGTTGTAGAAGAGGCATTTGAAACGGCCAGTATATTAGGCAATAGAGTTGAAAAAATAACTGATGTTGGAGTTGCAGGGATACACAGACTTTTTTCAAAGTTAGATGTCATTAGGGGCGCAAAAGTTGTCATAGTAATTGCAGGAATGGAAGGTGCCTTAGCAAGTGTTATAGGAGGTTTAGTAGATAAACCAGTAATAGCAGTACCAACAAGTGTTGGGTATGGAGCTAATTTTGGAGGGATTGCAGCATTATTATCTATGCTGAATAGTTGTGCTAGCGGTGTTAGCGTAGTTAATATAGATAATGGCTTCGGGGCCGCATATAATGCTAGTATTATTAATAAGCTGTAGTTTTTTACAATGATTTTATATGGTTAACTTCTATTTAAAATTCAGTATCTAATTGTTTAGTTAGGAAAGAATAGAATTAACATCATAAATATAAAAACAAAAGGGAGGAGAATTATATGTCAAAACTTTTTTCGAATTTTAAACTCAAAAATTTAGAATTTAAAAATAGAATTGTTATGGCACCTATGTGTATGTATACAGCTAAAGAAGATGGAATAGCCACTGAGTGGCATAAAATACATTATGCTACAAGAGCTTTAGGCGGAGTAGGACTTATAATCCAAGAAGCAACTGGAGTTGAAAGTAGAGGAAGAATAAGCGATAAAGATTTAGGAATATGGAATGATTCACAAATAGATGGCTTAAAGAAGATAGTTGATACATGTAAAAGCTTAGGCGCGGTTATGGGAATTCAACTTGGTCATGCAGGTAGAAAGTGTGAAATAAAGAATCTTGAGATTATAGGGCCTAGTGCTGAAGCTTTTAGTAATGAATATAAAGTCCCAAAGGAAATGAGTAAAGAGGATATAAATGAGGTAATAAATGCTTTTAAAAGTGCTGCTAAAAGGTGTATTGAAATAGGATATGATATTATAGAAATCCACGGTGCTCACGGATACTTAATAAATCAATTTTTATCTCCTCTTACCAACAAAAGAACTGATGAGTATGGAGGAAACTTAGAAAATAGGGCACGATTTCTAAAAGAAGTAGTAAAAGCGGTTAGAGAAGTGTGGACAAATGAAAAACCAATAATACTTAGGATAAGTGCTGAAGATTATTTAAATGAAGGAAATCATCCAGAGGATTTGGCTAAAATAATAAATTTGGTTAAAGAAGAAGGAATTGATATAATTAATGTAAGCTCAGGTGGCGTTGCACCAACTCCTGTTCCAATTAAGGTATATGAAGGATATCAGATAAAATTTGCAGAGATAATAAAAAAGAATACAGGACTTCCTGTAATAGCTGGAGGACTTATTATATCGCCTTATATGGCAGAGGAAATAATTCAAAATGATAGAGCAGATATGATTTTCTTAGGAAGAATTCTTTTAAGAAAACCATACTGGCCGCTTGAAGCTGACTCAAAATTAGATGGTGAGGTAAAATGGCCTGAGCAATATGAAAGAGGTAAGTTTAGGAATAATAGATAACCATACTAATTGGAAATAATCAATTTTATTAATAATTATTTGAATAAATTTTAATTTTGGAGCCAGCAGTATAAAATGAATTTAAATGTACACCATAATAATGAGGTGATACATATGGATAATAACAAAAACAGAATAAAAGATAGACCTAAATCTAATGCGGAACGTAGAAAAATAGATCCTAAAAATAATGCGGATTTAGGCATTATTGATGGAAAAAAGATAGGTGCGCCTCCACATAAAGAAAAGGATCACCTATAATATAAAGAGGATATATCAAAATGTTTTTATCTGTTTGATATATCCTTTATATTTTATATTAACAAGTATATAGATAGAGGAAAATTAAATTATTAATTTTTTATAAAAGCAATTATAATAGATGGTGTACTACATAAGCAAAGGAGAATAGCAAATGAAACTAGATTTAACAATATTTGAATTAGGAAAACTTTTAAAGAAAATAGAGGATAAATATGATTTGAACATATTAGTGAAATTAGCCTTGAGCGGTGGATGGGCTACAATAACTGGTAATGCTAATATTCTAAAGCATCCAAATGATTCGAACTGTGGCTGCAATGGGAAAGACAACATTATAGATATAAGAGTAGAGAGTGATGGTGATGAGCATGGAACTGTAATAAAAATTACAGGTGCTAAAGATAAAAAGTTTAATATAGATATATCAAGTACTAGATACAAAGAATTGCGTCCGAATAACTTAACTGTTAACAAAATAAAAATTAACGAAAATGAAAGTAAATTAAGAATTGATGAAAATATAATATTTACAATAGGCGCGTCAGTTGATGATATAAAAGAACTTATAGAAAACTAAATATATATACAACATTAGCCAGCATAAAACAGTCCGAAATACACATAATATTAAAGAGTCAATAGGAAGAGGAGAGTGATATAAATGGACAACAGTATGAAAAAGAAACATACAAGCAAACATAAGACTTTAAATCATAATCCACAAGCAGAAAGCGTAAAATCAGTTTTTGGTGAGCCAAAAGCGAAAGATTCTGAATTTACTCCAAGAACTTTTGACTAGTAGGGTAGAAATTAAACATAGGCACAATTGCAGATATTATATAATTGTATTGTAGAATGATTTTTGGAATATAAATTATGTAATAGACAAAACAATTTAATAGTTAAAGAAGGAATATTTTAAGTATAAAGAACTTAAAATATTCCTTTTTTAGTGCAAAAGAATTTAATGTTTTAAGGTATAAATTTGAAATATTATTAATTTATTTAATAAATAGTTATTAATTAGAAATATCAAAATATCTATATATTAGACAGGCTACAATGGAAAACAAAATTATTATATGGATGTTATTTAATAAAGTTATGAAATAACACTCACTAAGTGATAAATTTGTATGGTTATTGTTTAGGTTTTTATTTAATAGGAATTAAACAGTAAGTATTTGAAAAAAGTAGTCATAATGTCTTTGTTTAATTGAATATATTTTAGTTATAAAGGAGGAGGAGTGTTTATGAGTATGAACTTTAAAGAATTTATAGAAACAGATAGAGAAAAGTCTAACACCCAAAAGTTTGAAGGAAGTTTTCTAGAATATTTAGATATTGTTAAGGAGAATCCAGAAGTTGTCAATCTTGCTCATAAAAGAATCTATGAGATGATTATGAGCAAAGGCGTAGAGGAGTTAAAAGGTGAAGAAAACCCTCGAGTAAGAAAAATCTATGGAAATGATGTAATAAGAAAATATGGTTTTTTTAAAAATGATTTTTATGGAATTGATAAAGTTATAATGAAACTTGCAAGTTATTTTAAATCAGCAGCCATGAAAGGTGAAGAATCAAGACAGGTATTATACCTTGTTGGTCCAGTAGGAGCAGGTAAATCTTCAATAGTTGAGAGTTTAAAATCAGCTTTAGAAAGCTGTGAACCAGTTTATTCATTAAAGGGATGCCCAATGCATGAAGAACCTCTTCATTTAATTCCAAAACATTTAAGACCAAAATTTGAGGAAATGCTAGGAGTACAAATCGAAGGAGATTTATGTCCAGTATGCAGGTATAAACTTGTTAATGAACTTAAAGGAGTTTATGAAGATTTTCCGGTTGAAAGAACAGGATTTTCTATTAGATCAAGAAAGGGAATTGGAGTAGTTCCACCTGTTGATCCAAATAATCAGGATACATCAATACTAACAGGATCAATTGATATTTCTAAGATGGATATGTATTCTGAAGATGATCCAAGAATTTTTTCTCTAAATGGAGCATTTAATGTCGGTAACCGTGGACTAGTAGAATTTATAGAGGTATTTAAGAATGATGTTGAATATCTTCATACAATAATTACTGCAACCCAAGAAAAATCAGTACCATCTCCAGGTAAGGGCTCAATGATTTACTTTGATGGAGTTATAGTTGCTCACTCAAATGAGGCAGAATGGAATAAATTTAAATCAGATCATACAAATGAAGCAATTTTAGATAGAATTGTAAAAGTTGAAGTTCCATATTGCTTAGAACTAGATGAAGAAGTTAAGATATATGAAAAAATATTAAAGAAGAGCAATTTTAAAGCACATATAGCACCACATACTATTGAAATCGCAGCAATGTTTGCAATACTTTCAAGATTAACACCTTCAGCTAAAGTAGATGCAGTTACAAAACTTAAGATTTACAATGGCGAAGAAATTGTTGAAAAGGGGACTACGAAGAAGATCGATATTGGAGAGCTTAGAGAAGAAGCAGGCCAATATGAGGGCATGAAGGGAATAAGTACAAGATTTATAATAAAAGCAATAGACAATGCACTTGCTGAGTCAGGACATGACTGTATAAATCCACTTAGCATAATGGAAAGCATAATAAAATCTGTTAAAGAACTAGACATCGCGGCAGACGATAAAAAGAAATATTTAGGCTTTATTCAAGATAATATAAGAAAAGAATATAATAAAATTCTTGAAAGAGAAATTACAAAGGCATTTATTCATTCATTTAGAGAACAAGCTGAGAGTTTATTTAACAATTATATAGATAATGCTGAGGCATATGTAAATAAGACTAAGATAAAAGATGTTTCAACTGGTGAAGAACTTAATCCAGATGAAGAATTTATGAGAAGCATAGAAGAGCAAATAGGTGTATATGCCGCATCAGCTAAAGGCTTTAGATCAGATGTGACTTCATATATGTTCTATATAGTTAGGAAAGGCGGAAAATTAGATTATACTTCTTATGAACCTTTGAAGGAAGCAATAGAAAAGAAATTAACAGCTTCAGTTAAAGATTTATCAAGAATCATAACTAAATCAAAGGTTAGAGATAAGGAACAAGCAGAGAAATATGATTCTATGGTTGAAGAAATGAAAAGAAACGGATATTGTCTTCATTGTTGTGACGTAATCTTAAAGTATGCAGCTAATAACTTATGGAGGGACTAGATTAGCTTATGGCAATATTTAGAGATTACACTAACAATCAAATTGATCACGACAGATCCATAGAAGATAGAAGAAGACATAGGCAACTTGTAGAAAAATCAATAAAAGAAAATTTGGGAGATATATTATCAGAAGAGAGTATCGTTGGAGAGAGCAAAAACAAAAAATTTAAGATACCAATTAAAGGTATTAAGGAATATCAATTCGTTTATGGAAAGAACTCTAAGGGAGTAGCTAGTGGAGTAGGTAACGAAAAAAGAGGAGAAAAATTAGGGAATGGAAATAAGAAATTAGCCAAAGGAAACCAGGGAGCTGGAAATGAAGAGGGTGATGATATATATGAAACAGAAATCACTCTCGAGGAGCTAATGGACTATATATCTGAAGATCTCAACCTACCTAATTTGGATCAAAAAAAATATTCAGAAATAGTTACTGAAACTAGTGGTAAGAAGAGAGGATATCAAACTCATGGAATAAGACCAAGACTTGCAAAAAAGAAAACAGTTATGTCAAAGATAGCAAGAAAGCAAGGAAAGAAGAGAGCATTAAGGGAATTAGAAAGTGATGAAGAGTTAGATAGGTTTCCTTTTAGAGAGGAGGATCTTAGGTACTATAGAGTTAAATTAAAACCTAAAAAAGATAGCAATGCAGTAATGCTATTTATTATGGATGCCTCTGGTTCTATGGATGTGACTAAGAAATATTTAGCAAGATCTTACTTTTTTGTGTTGGCAACTTTTCTAAAAAGAAAATACAACAATATAGCATTTGAATTTATATATCATACTACAGTTGCAAAGAGAGTAGATGAATTCGAATTTTTCCATAAGTCTGAATCTGGTGGTACTTATATATCTAGTGGCATTAATGAGGCATTAAAGGTGATTGAAGAGAAGTATCCTCCGGCAGCATGGAATATATATAGCATATACGCAAGTGATGGAGATAACTGGTCTGAAGATAATGAAAAAGCAGTTGCAGCGGTAAAAAATATATGTGAGGTTAGTAATATGTTTGGTTATGCTGAACTTTTACCATCAACATATACAACTACAATGTATCATAAATTTAAAAAAGAGATAACTAATGAAAAATTTGTTCCTGTAATTATAAAAGAGAAGAAGGACTTATGGGATGCACTTAAGATTATGCTTAGGAAGGAGTTAAAGGAGGAATAAGAAATTGGAATATAGCTTTAGTGATATTGAAAAGTGGAATGAGAAAATAGAGAAAAAGGTTAAGGAATATGGGCTAGAATGTTATCCTCAAGAATTTGAAATTATAGGCTTTAATGAGATGATTGGATATGAAGCTTATGTTGGAATGCCTTCAAGATATCCACATTGGAGTTTTGGTAAATCTTATGAGAAAAGTAAAACACTTTATTCTTTAAATCTTACTGGCCTTCCTTATGAAATGGTTATTAATTCAGATCCTTGTTTAGCATATTTAATGAAGGATAATACGTTATTGTTACAGATATTAACAATGGCCCATGTATATGGGCATAATGATTTCTTCAGAAATAACAGATTATTTAAAGAGGGTACTAATGCTAAATATACTTTAGAAATGTTTAATTTAGATGCTAAAATAATAAGAGATTATATTGATGATCCAAGTATTGGATACTCTGAAGTCGAAAGAATACTAGATGCAGGCCATGCGATAAGGTATCAATCTAAAAGAAATGTTGGAGTTAAAGAACTAACTAACAATGAGATTAAAGAAAATATTTTAAAAGATTATGAAAGTAAAAAAGAAAATAGAGATATTTTAGATCCTTATGAAGAAATTACTTTACCAGATTTAGATAAGATTCCATTGGAGCCTGTTGATGATCTCATGGGATTTATAATAAATTATGGTCAGTTACAAGAATGGCAGAAAACAATATTAAGAATTGTTAAGAGAGAAACAGAATATTTTATTCCTCAAATTGAAACTAAAATTATGAATGAAGGATGGGCAAGCTATACACATTATAATATTTTAAAACAATTAGAATTACCACAAGAACTCCATCTAGAGTTTTTGAAAAGGCATAATGATGTAATAGCTCCTGCTATAGGCGGTTTAAATCCTTATTATGTTGGATTCAAACTATTTGAAGATATTGAAAAAAGATATGGAAAGGAAAAAATATTTGAAGTAAGAGAAATTGAAAGAGATTCTTCATTCTTACGGCGTTATTTAACTAAAGAATTGTGTGAAGAATTAAATTTATTTCAATATAATCAAAGAACTTTTGATGTTGTCATTGAAGAAATTTCAGATGATACTGGCTGGAAAACTATTAGAGATACTTTGAGTTATACTGCAGGTATGGGGAATATACCATATATTAGAGTTATTGATTTGAATAAGAAAAACTATACATTGACTTTAGAAAATGTTTTTGACGGAAGACCACTTGAGCTTTCTTATGCAAAAGAAACGTTGAAGTACGTTCAAGAATTATGGGGACATGATGTTAGGCTAATTACTAAATCAAGCGATAAGCAAGAAGTAATCTTAACTTGTAATCAGGAAAAGAAGATAATTGTATCCTAAAAGGTCGGGATTATGAAAAATAATAAACAATACTTTATGATTTGAGTCAATAAGCATGTTTCATCATTATGAGTTAACTTATGAGGTAACCAAAAGTATAAAAATGAATAGTTTATATATGAGAGAAAGTAATATTTTGGGAGACAAAGATGAACTTAAAAGGTAGTCAAACTGAAAGAAATTTATTTAAAACATTTGCAGGAGAGTCTAGAGCTAGAAATAAGTATACTTTTTATGCTGAGAAAGCTAGGGATGATGGTTTCCTCTATGTTGCAGAGGTATTTGAAGCAACTGCAGGTAATGAAAAAGCTCATGCAAGAGAAGTGTTTAGAAGATATTTAGATAGGATTAATAATACAAAAAATAATTTGATAGAATCTGCACTTAGTGAATCTGAAGAAAGTAAAGTAATTTATAAAGAATTTGAGGAAATTGCTAGAGAAGAAGGTTTTGACGATATTGCAGACTTTTATAAAGAACTTCAGGAAGTTGAAGAACATCATAAGGAGAGATTTTTAGATTTAGCTAAAAAACTCAAAGAAGGTAAGATATTTAAATCAGATAGAGAAGAAGAATGGATATGTCTAAATTGTGGTTATATATACGAAGGTAAGGAAGCACCTATGAAATGCCCATTATGTAGATATCCAAGAGCATATTTTAGAAGATTATGTAATGAGGATTGTAAGTAGGGGGAAAACATATGATTTATGAATATCCTGAAGAATTTGTGGTTCCTGTGGTTTATGTAGAGGGTTTGAAAGAGAAGCCTATGAACAGAAGTTTGGAGTTTAAGTATTTTCAGATTGATGAAAGTATGACTCCTAGTGAAAAGCCACAAGAAAATAAAATGTTTCAGATGAGCACGTACCATGATGAAGATATTTCAAACAAAGGAATGATGTTTTTAGATTTAGATGAAGATTTACTTCAAAAACCTTGCCATGAAAAATATAAGTTTGATGATATAGTTGAAAGTGAAGAAGAACATTATAGCTCTAACAATATATTTAACGATATAGATAATGAATATGCTGATGGTGAAACATTAAGAATGTAATGTATTATTATTTGTAGTTAGTCACTTATTAGGGATTAACTACAAATATTTTATTTAGATAGTATTAATTTTTTGTAAAGGATTAATTATGAGATTTAATGATTTAGCTAAAAAACAATATGAAGATATCGATAATTTAAGTGTATTATTAAAGAATTATGTGGATGTTTATAGACTATTAATTGCTGGAGCATCAGAACTATATGGTGTAAATTTAGCAGAGAAAAGTGAAGTTAAGAAAGCACTAGATAGAGTTGAAAATGTAGGTGAATTAATAGATAAGTTGATAAGCACTTTAGAACGATGTGAAGGTTCTTATCTAAAGTATTGCAAGATTAAAAATGAATATATTACAGTAAGCACAGAGAAAGATAAGATATTTACTGAAATAGATAATGAATTGAATTTTCAAAACTCAGAAAGAGAAGAATAATGATGAAAACTAAACAAAAAAACTCTATCTTGAAACTTTAGGATAGAGTTTTTTATTATGGACTATAATTAAAATTTCTTTAACTTAATTTTACTTACCATTAAGTATGAACCAAGGATCATCAAAAGAACAACAAGATAAATCGATGGTGTAATATTAAAATTAAATATAATCAGTGAAAAGAATGCCATAAAGCAACCTGCTATTGTTATTGGCACACCAGTAAAAGCGCCGTCAAAATCAGTAGTATTAAATCTGGCTAATCTATAGGCACCACAAATTGGAAATAGCAATAAAACTATAAATCCAAATAATCCTTTAGGTCCAAAAGATTCAAGATTGAATAATATATATACTAATATAGATGGTGCTACTCCAAATGAAACTAAGTCAGCTAAAGAATCCAATTCTTTACCTAATTCACTAGAAACGTTTAAAAAACGAGCTATTCTTCCATCATACCTATCTACCAATCCTGCTAATAAAATAAATGCACCTGATATTGCATACTTTTCATTCATTACTGATAATATAGATATAATTCCACAAGATAAATTAATAAAGGTAAATACATTAGGAATACAACTTTTCCTCATAAAATCACTCCTAAAATTATAAAAAATACTTACAAAGAGTTATTATAGCACATAAATGAAAATAATATAAGGTGTAAAATTAACTTTAAGTTTTTATTAAGATTATCTAGTATCGACATTAAGTAAGTAAAATGATATAATAAAATCTATGACAAAGGTATTATATGTAAATATTTATAGGAATTTAATATATGTATTTAGAGCTAATTATAATCTTGTATTAAGAATTATTTTAAGGCTATTTTTTATGTATATAAATAATAATTTAAGAAAATTTATTGGAGGTAGGTTAATTTATGAAAAAGGTTAGATTCATATACAACCCATACTCAGGAGAAAATAGTATAATAAGCGAATTAGACAATATTATAAAACTACACCAAGAAGTAGGATTAATAGTAGTGCCATATAGAATTCAAAAAGGTAAAGATTTAGCAGAAGCATTAGATATAATAGATGAAACCTATAGCTATATTTTAATAGCTGGTGGGGATGGAACAGTGGATTCTTTAGTAAATGCTATGAAAAATAAAAACATAAATATACCTATAGGTATATTACCAGTTGGAACTGCAAATGACTTTGGAAAGTTTATTAATATGCCAAATGATATAGAAGAAGCATGTAAGCAAATATTAAGCTCAAAGCCAGTGGCTGTTGATGTTGGAAAGATAAATGAGAAGTATTTTATAAATGTAGCAAGCTCAGGACTTTTCACGGATGTATCTCAAAAAACTGATGTGAACTTAAAAAATACAATAGGAAAATTAGCATATTATCTAAAAGGCCTTGAAGAATTACCCAACTTTAGAAAGTTAAAGATAAAGTTATCGTCTAAAGAATGTGATTATGACGGAGAGATGTATTTGTTATTGGTATTTAATGGTAAAACCGCTGGAAACTTTAACTTAGCTACAGAAGCAGAAGTTACAGACGGAAAACTCGACGTAATAATATTTAAGGCTATACAAATAATAGAGCTAATACCACTTTTTATAAAGCTTTTAAAGGGCGAGCATTTAGATTCAGATAAAGTGGTTTATTTTAAAACAGATGATTTGTATATAGAATCTCCAGAAGATATTGTTACAGATATCGATGGAGAAAGAGGGCCAGATTTTCCATTGAGGGTTCAATGTATTAAGGGTGGAATTAAACTTTTAGGTATAAAATAAGCTAGACAGTAATAAATATAAGTAACAGGAATATGGAATGGAGCGTAATTTGTGAACTTTGCATATTATTTATTTTTGTTACTTATAATTTTTTTGTCAATTTCACTTATAAGAAAGAATCTCGAGGTTTCACCAAAGAAAATAAAAATATATTTGGCATTAGTAATTACATTATTTTTATTAAGGCATGTAGCATTATTTTTATTGTGTATACTCAAGAATAGTACAATAATATATTATTTAAAACCAGTAATATTTTTGAATCATCTATCAGTGCCTCTTATAGTGCTAGCTGTAAGCTATGTTTATTTAAGGTCTGAAAAATTAAACTTTGGTGGAACATATGTTATTGCAGCAACAGTATGTATTATTTATGCTGTAATAATGCATACTTCAAAGTTGACAGTTCAGGTAAATTATTTATATGGATTTATCTTACAGATAGATAAGGAAACTATTTTATTTTTGTTTTCACTAATACTACTTGGTGCATTACTGATACTAAATGTAATTTTATTGGATAGGCCATACGCAAATAAAAAAGGAATATGGTTTATAATTATAGCAATATTAATAGTAATGATAGAGGATATTATTATTTTAGGTGGAATTAAACTCTTCCCTTATTCGGTAATTGGCGATATATTATTTCTTATAATCATAAATTTAGTATTAAAGGGCTTTAAAATATTGCCAAAGAACAATTATCGTTCCTAGGAAATGAATTGAGTACGAATTCGCGCTTTAGAATATGTAAACAGCAGGTAATATTAAGATGAGTTGTTATAAGTATCCAGAGGATTTTTTTGAATAAGAGTAATATGTGCTAGCGGTTAATAGACAGAAAGGATACTTAGTTGCAATATCAAGCAACTAAGTATCCTTTCTTTTTATATGGTTCTTTTTCTTCTATTTGAATAATTATCAGATGAATGTTTATTTGAGTGCTTTTTATTGCCATTAGTTGAATTCTTCTTAGTATTACTTATAGAATTTTTTTCATTAGACATTTTACTAGCACTTGAATTTTTACTTGAGTTATTCCTAGGACCATCATTTGATTTATGCTTACCTTGATAGCCTAGTTTTCCAGGAGTAAAACCTATTAAACAGTTTTTACCATTGCCAATTAGATCTTCTCTATGAGCTTTAAGTAGAGCTTTCTTTACTTTTTGATAATTTTTAGGAACAGCAAACTGTATTAAAGCCCTTTGCATTTCTTTCTCTTCAGGTGTTTTTGGAATATAAACTTTTTCTCCGGTAATTGGGTTAAATCCAGTATAATACATTGTTGTTGATAAGCTTCCTGGTGTTGGATAAAAATCTTGCACTTGTTCAGGGGTATATCCCATCTCTTTAATGTATAATGCTAAATCTATTGCTGCATTTAGGTCAGAACCTGGATGAGAGGACATTAAATAAGGCACTAAAAATTGTTTTTTATCTATTTGTTTATTAATTTGAAAATACTTATTAACAAATTTATCATAGACTTCTCTTGTTGGCTTACCCATCTGATTCAATACTTTTGGAACTACATGTTCTGGAGCAACCTTTAATTGCCCACTAATATGATGCTCGCATAATTCTTTAAAAAATGCATCATTTTTATCATGTATTAAATAATCATATCTTAAACCAGAACGTATAAATACCTTTTTTATTCTAGGAAGTTTTCTGACTTTCTTTAATAGAGAAAGATATTCAGTATGATCTATTATCAAGTTTTTACATGGACTAGGGAACATACATTGTTTATTTTTACAAGTACCATGTTCTATTTGTTTCTTGCAAGCTCTATGTCTAAAATTTGCAGTAGGGCCTCCAATATCATGAATATATCCTTTGAAATCAGGTAAAGTCGTTAAAAGCTTTGCTTCATCAATTATTGAATCTTGCCCTCTATTTTGAATCACTCTTCCTTGATGAAATGTTAGAGCACAAAATGAGCATGAACCAAAACAGCCTCTATGACTTGTTATAGAAAATTTAACTTCTTGTATTGCAGGTATGCCACCTTTTTCTTCATATATAGGGTGATAGGTTCTTGTGTAAGGTAAATCATATGTCATATCCATTTCTTCTTGAGTTAAGTTTTCTTGAGGTGGATTCTGAACTAAATATCTATCACCGTATTGTTGAATTATGGTTCTGCCGTTTATAGAATCTTGTTCGTAATATTCCAATTTATAGGCTTCACCATAAGCTTCCTTATCCGTAGATACTTCTTCAAATGAAGGTACTATAACTGCATTTTTAATATTCGATATATCTTTAGTCAAATAACAAGTCCCACGAACACTTGTTATATTTTTAATATTTGCTCCATATCTTAATAACTCTGCGATTTGAACAACGGTTTTTTCGCCCATACCGTACATCAATAAATCGGCTTTAGAATCTACAAGGATACTTCTTCTAACTTTGTTATCCCAGTAATCATAGTGCGCAAAACGTCTAAGACTTGCTTCTATTCCTCCAATTGCAATAGCTGCATCTTTATAAGCTTCACGTATTCTGTTACAGTAAACAATTATTGATCTATCTGGTCTGTGGCCAGCCTCTCCTCCAGGAGAATATAAGTCTTCACGTCTTGTTTTCTTTGCGGCTGTATAGTGATTAACCATGGAATCTATATTCCCTGAATTAACTAGGAAACCGTATTTAGGCTTACCTAATTTTTTGAAATCCTCAGAACTATGCCAATTAGGTTGAGCTATAATACCAACATTAAAACCTTGTGCTTCAAGAGTTCTGCCTATAATAGCAGTACCAAAAGAAGGGTGATCTACATAAGCATCGCCAGAAACAATAATAAAATCCAATTGGTCAATTTTTCTTTTTTTTAAGTCTTCTTTACTAATAGGTAAGAATTCTTTACAAAGCTTCATATAATATTAACTCCAATTCTTAATTTATTTTATTTAAACCACATTTATATTAAAATTACGTATATTAAAGATCATTATATTTAGATATCATACTAACGTAATAAATAATTAAAAAATCAAACGAACAAGCTTTTAAAGCTTATTCTTAAAGTATATTAACATAACAATAATTAGTTTACAAACAATATCAATAGTCAAGGGTAGTGTAAATTCAAAGCAACTTATAAAGAAATATTTATAATTTACAGATTGAGGAGTAATTAATGAAATTTGTATTTGAAAATTAAAAGATAAATTAAAAATAAAAATTTATTGCCTTTTTACTTCTATGTAATATAATAATTAGAGATAGTAGTAAATTATAACTAAGTGAAGATATACAGGGCGGTGTAAAAGATGGAGGAAGGACCTCAGAATATAAACTATAATATAGCAAAAACTAAATATATTCAGAAGGAAAATCTTTTATCTTGCCTTAAAAGATATAAGTAGATGTAATTTAGTTACAATACTAATTTCACTTAAGGATTTTCTTTCTGCAGAAGTAGGGGGAATAATTAAGATGGAATTATCTATATTTCTATATACTAACATTTTAGATAAAAAAGTTTATGACGAGTTTGGTGATGTTTTAGGAACTCTAAGAGATATTTATGTGACTACAGAGGATGGATATCCTAGAATAATTGGGTATAAGCTTAAAAAGGACGGAGTAGCCTTTCATTATGAGTTTAGATATATAGAATTTTTAAATAGGGATGGTAAAATTAAGATCACAACAAGAGGAAGTAAAGAAATATTACCGATGAGGTATAGTTATCTTCTTTCAGAAAATCTATTAGATAAAAAGATAGTTGATATAAATGGAAAACAAGTTGTAAGAGTTAATGATTTGAGAATTGCAAGAATTGCAGGAGAATACAGAGTTATTGGAGTTGAAACAGGGCAATTAGCGAGATATAGAAGACTAAAAATAGCTGGTATTATGAAATTCATATACGGAATCATAGGAAAGAAGTTAGAAGATAAAGTCTTAAGATGGGATGATGTTGAGTCCTTGGAAATGATTGAAAATAATTTGAAATTATCCATACCATATAAAAAATTATCAACTTTACATCCAGCGGACCTTGCAGATATATTAGAAAATCTAGATACAAACTCAAGAAAACAAGTATTGGAATCACTGGATGAGGATTTAGCAGCCGATACATTAGAGGAAATAGATTCAGAATATAAGGGGACAATAATTAAGGAATTATCTGACAGCAAAACTGTAGAAGTGCTAGAAAATATGCCTAACGATGAGATAGCTGATTTGTTAGATGATTTAGATGAAGAAGAAAGAGAAAAAATATTAGTAAATTTAGAAAAAGAAGATGCAGATGAAGTTAAGGAATTGTTGCAATATGAGGATGAAACTGTTGGTAGTATAATGAGTAAAGAATTTATATCTGTTAATCTAGATATTACAGTTGGAGATACTATTGAGATATTAAAAGAAACAAAACCAGATGAGGAAGTTATATATTATATTTATATAACGGATGAAGAAGAACGTGTTCAAGGGGTAGTATCTTTAAGAGACTTAATAGTTAATGATAATGATTTAAAGATAAGAGAAATAATGGATTATTCTGTATCACGTGTAAGGCATGATGATGAAATTAGCGAAGCTATAGAAGTTGCCTCAAAATATGATTTGAATTCAGTGCCAGTAGTAGATGAATATGAAAAATTAATTGGAATAGTAATTATTCATGATTTGATAGATGAATTTTTGTATCCTCTTTGGAAGAAGAAAAATTAGAACATAAAATATTTAGATTTTTAATAAGAATAATGTTTTATTTGTATTATTTACCTGTAAGGATTACTTATTTTTATATATTTAAGAAAGTCAATACTTTTTGATTAAAATTTTAAAAAGTATTGACTTTTTTTTTAGAAAGAATATAATTATAATATAAAACCTATCAAAACACTAAGAATTAAAAACTATGAAAAAGAAAAGTAGCATAAAGGAAGTTTACAGAGAGAAAAGGATGCTGAGAACTTTTTATCTAGAATTTATGTGAAGTGCTCTTTGGAGTTGAAATTTGAAATCAAATATATTAAAGAAATGGAGTGAGAGCATATCCATTGATTTTTTTGATATATTTTTTAGTATGATTTTCCGGGATCACCCGTTATAGTGATATGATATCTTAAGTATCAAAATTGAGAGGGATTAGTTATTTAATCCAATTAGAGTGGAACCGCGAATTTTACTTCGTCTCTATAATTTTTTATGGAGGATGAAGTTTTTTTATTATATTTAATATAAAATCAATGTAAAAAGATATACTAAAATTAGTAGAAATTTGAGGAGGAGAATAATAATATGGTTTATAATGGAGGATTAGAGTTAATAGGAAATACACCTATTTTAAAAATTAATAATTTAATTAAGGACGAAAATAGTGCAGATATATACGTAAAACTTGAAAAATTTAATCCGGGTGGAAGCGTTAAAGACAGAGCAGCATTAGGAATGATTGAGAGAGCTGAAAAGGAAGGCGTATTAAAGCCCGGGGCAACAATAGTAGAGCCTACAAGCGGAAATACAGGAATAGCACTCGCACTTATAGGGAAATTGAAAGGTTATAATGTAACAATAGTAATGCCAGAAACAATGAGTAAGGAAAGAAGAGATCTTATAAAAGCATACGGTGCAAATCTTGTATTGACTGAAGGAGCTAAGGGCATGAAAGGTGCTATAGAAAAGGCTCTGGAAATAGGAAGTGGAGAAGGATTTTTTATCCCTCAACAATTTGAGAATGTAGCTAATCCAGAAAAGCACTATGAAACAACAGCGGAAGAAATATATAAAGACATTCCAGATTTAGATGCCTTTGTTGCAGGCGTTGGAAGTGGTGGAACTGTAATAGGAGTATCTAAAAATTTAAAAAAGAAAAATTCGGATATTAAAGCATTTGCAGTTGAACCAGCAAATTCACCAGTTTTAAGCGGTGGAAATCCAGGTGGTCATAAAATTCAAGGCATAGGAGCAGGATTTGTTCCAGGAGTTTATGATAAAGAATATGTAGATGAAATATTACAAGTAAGAGATGAAGATGCATTTAAAACAGCAAAAGCATTTGCTGAAAATGAAGGTGTATTGATTGGAATATCTTCAGGTGCAGCTGTATATGCAGCAATACAGGTTGCAAAAAGACTTGGAAAAGGTAAAAAGGTATTGGCTATTGCTCCAGATGGGGGAGAAAAGTATATATCTATGGGATTATATGATTAATTAATTTAACTATAAAAGTTTTATTAATCATCATCGATTAACAGTGAAACAATTGATTTAACTTAAGATACTAATGAAGTTCTATTAATAATTGTATATGTGAAAAGCTCTACTGAAAACTATAGAAAGGAGAATAGGCTGTGTTTAAAAAATTAAATTACGATCTAGAAAGAGTTTTAAGTGAAGATCCAGCGGCTAAAAGTAAACTAGAAGTATTATTATTGTACCCATGTATTCATGCACTAATATCATATAGAATTGCACATGCCCTATATTTAAAGAAATGGTTTTTCTTGGCAAGATTAATTTCTCAATTATCTAGGTTTTTAACAGGTATAGAAATTCATCCGGGAGCTAAGATAGGAAAAGGGTTGTTTATAGACCACGGAATGGGAGTAGTTATTGGTGAGACTGCAGAAGTAGGAGACAATGTTACGCTTTATCATGGTGTAACTCTAGGTGGTACAGGTAAGGATGTAGGGAAAAGACACCCAACTATCGAGGATGATGTTTTGATAGGTACAGGTGCAAAGGTGCTTGGACCTATAACTGTAGGAAAGGGTGCTAAGATAGGAGCTAATGCTGTAGTTGTAAAGAATGTACCAGCAAGTGCAACAGCAATAGGAGTTCAGGCTAAAAATATTGTTAGAAATAGTGCAAGTGCAGCAATAATTGAAATTAGTGATTTAAAAGGACGCAAAAAGAAAATATTTAACGATATGGTTATTTAATGCTTTATAGTATGGGAATATATGAAGTGCAATTAATATAAACTCGTATCTTGTATAGTTCAGTAGCATTTATTTATAGGAATTTTACTAAGTTAAGAGGTTTTACTAAATATTAAAACAGAGAATTTTTTTATTAATTATTTTATTAAGAAATGGATTATAATTTGAAAATTGAGAGATGCATTAATTAAACTTTAGAGCAAGAAAGTTTAGTTAATGTATTTTTTTATATGAAGATTATGCTAAAGTTAAATAAGTTATATTAATTTATCTTGGTTATAATTAAAATGCTTTTTGCAAATAAGTTAGAATAGTAAAAGAAGATATTAGTATATTTGGTATGAAATCTTACAATAACCTTAATATTTTTGGTAATTGCATAGACATATGAAAGCATATATAATGTATATAAATAATGATCAATAATATATTATGCATGTAATACTTGTATAGAATTGAATAATTGTAATAAAATGTAATTAGTAGTATAATATAAAATGTGATTATTAAGAAAGGTTGGAGAAAAATGTTATCACCAGTTGCAATAAAATTAATAAGAATGATGCCAGAAGGGATAATTATAAAAATAGCAAAAAAAATAGTAGATAATTATATAAGAAAATATGCTAACATAACTGTTAATGGAGCAGATAATATAGATAAAGTAAAAAAACCAAGAATATTTGTATGCAATCATTTGAGTAATTCGGACGGATTAGTTTTATCAAAAATGCTAAAAGAGAAAAGTGATCCACATTTTGTAATGGGAATAAAATTGTCAGAAGATCCAATAACAAAATTAGGAACTCAGATAGTGAAAAACATACCAATTAAACCTAATTCTGCTGATAAAGAAGCTATTACAAGAGTTGTTAAAACTCTTAAAGAAGGAAATGATATTTTAATATTTCCTGAAGGCACTAGGAGTAGGACAGGTGCTATGATAGAAGGTAAAAAGGGAATTCTGTTATTTGCAAGAATGGCAAAAGCGGAAATAATTCCAATTGGTATGTCTGGAACAGATAAGTTATTACCTATAAGTAAAAGTGGAGATATGGGAGCAGAGAAATGGCAGCATGCTGACGTTACTATAAATATAGGTGAAAAAATTGTATTTCCTGCTAAAGAGAAGGATGAAGACAAACATGAATATGATAATAAATGTATGGATATCCTAATGAGGAGTATAGCGAGCCTCTTACCCGAAAGGTATAGAGGAATTTATAAGTAAGGAGATTACAAAAGATATGAAAGCAAGGACAAAAAAAATTGTAGATATATTGAAAGAGACATATCCAGATGCAAAGTGTGAATTGAATTATGAAACACCACTCCAATTACTTATAGCTACAATATTGTCTGCTCAAACAACAGATAAAAAAGTGAACGAGGTAACAAAAGATCTATTTAGAGATTATCCAGATCTAGACTCTCTTTTAACATTAACAAACGAGGAACTTGAAGAAAGGATAAAGCAGATAGGTTTATATAGAAATAAATCCAAGAATTTAATACTTATGTTCAATCAACTTAAGGAAAAATTTAATGGAGAAGTCCCAAAGACAATGGAGGAAATAACTTCGCTTGCTGGAGCGGGAAGAAAAACAGCTAATGTAGTTTTATCAAATGCCTTTAATGTGCCATCTATTGCTGTAGATACACATGTTTTTAGAGTATCAAATAGATTAAAACTTGCAGATTCAGAAAATGTTTTAGAAGTTGAAAAACAATTACAAAAAAAACTACCAAAGAAAGAGTGGACTCTTATGCATCATCTACTTATATTTCATGGAAGAAGATGTTGTAGTGCTAGAAATCCTAAGTGTGGGGAATGTCCAATAAAGGATTTATGTAGTTATGATAATAAAACTAACAGATAAAAGAATATTTATAAAATTTTCATGAACCACAATTAAGACAATTTATAGTCAAAGTGGTTCTTTTAATTGTGCCGTTAATTTAATAAAATAAAGATAAGTTAGAATGAATAAATTTAATTAACAGGAAATATTAATAAGTATTTTGGAGGTAATCTATGAAAATTGGAGTTATAATGGGTGGTATATCATCAGAAAGAGAGATATCATTGCAAAGTGGAAAATCTATAATTGAAAATATAAACAAGGAAAAGTATGAAGTGCTACCAATTGTAATAGATAAAAAAGAAGATATAATAAATAAATCTAAAGGGATAGATTTCGCACTTTTAGCTTTACATGGCCAATTTGGAGAGGATGGAACAGTTCAATCAGTGCTTCAAACACTAGGTATACCATATTCAGGGTGTGGGCCTTTAAGTAGTGCTATGTGCATGGATAAAGACGTATCAAAATCCGTTTTAGAGGCAAATGGGATTAGGACTGCTCCTTGGATTAACCTAAGAAAAGGCGATAATATAGATTTCAATAAAATAAATGAATTAGGATATCCAGTTGTAGTAAAACCTACTCATGGTGGATCAAGTGTTGCGACATTCATAGTTAAAGAAGAGAAGGAAATTGAAAACTGTGTTTCAGAAGCTTTTAAATGGGATAGCGAAGTTATGATAGAAAAATTTATAAAAGGTGATGAAATAACTTGCCCTGTATATAATAATAAAATGCTTCCAGTAATTGCAATTAAGCCTAAGGCTGAATTCTTTGACTTTACATCTAAATATCAAGATGGAGGGGCAGAAGAAATAGTAGTTGAGCTAGAAGCAGAGTTACACAAGGAAGTAGAAAAGATGGCGTTAGAAACTTATAAAGCACTTAAATGCGAAGTGTATTCTAGAGTTGATATGATAGTTACAGAGGAAGGCGTACCATACATTTTAGAAATAAATACTCTTCCAGGAATGACTAAAAATAGCCTAATTCCTAAAAGTGCAGCAGCTTTGAATATAGGATTTTCAGAACTGATAGATATGATCATACAGGATTCGTTGAAAATAAGCAGATAGTATATGAATTATAAAATTTTTTAAATATTTATAACATTAAAATTGAAAAACTACTTGTTTAAGAATACCTTAGACAAGTAGTTTTTATCATAATTTCTATTGAAAACAATCTGCAAATCTTCCAGTAAAACCTTTTAGAAAATATAACTTATATTAAGACAACTTAGTTATTGTTTCTTTTTGCAATCTTTACATACGCCCTTCATAACCAAGTCATGATCTGTTAAAGTGAAGCCAGTCGCATTTTGAACTAATTCTTGAATCTGAAGCATAGGACAAGGGATTTCAACTTCTTTGTGACATATATCACATTCCAAATGATGCCTATGAGTTTTTCCTTTTAGCTTATATGAAAAGACTCCATCATTTAGAGTTATTTTTTCAATAATTTCTTTTTCTTCAAATAATTCTAAAGTTCTATAAACCGTGCTCAAATTTATATTTATATTGTTGCTTTTATAAATCTGATATATTTTTTCAGCTGACAAACTGTTTTCAGAATTTTTTAATATACTTAGGATTTCTGTTCTTCCTTTAGTTATTTTAATTCCTTTATTTTTAAGAATTTCCTTTGGTTCCATTTTCATATCCCCTAACAGCTAAATATTAAATATATTATATCACATATATTTAATATCTTAAAAAAATATCATCTTAAAACCAAAAAATATAAGAGCTATCCCGCCAAAAAAGTTAGCATACGTTGTAACAAATTTTATTTTTTTAATATATCTGCACATAAAAAATCCTACTGTACATGTAAATAAAGTGATTAATCCAATTAAAATTGAATCAACACAAAGTAGAAGATTGTATGAAATTTCATGAAATGCAGTGAATCCTATAACTAGTGCATCTATACTAACGGATATTCCAAGTATTAAACAAGTACTATTTTTTATTAAAATTTCAGTTTCTTTTTCCTTAAAGCCATCTATTATTATAAGAGTTCCTACGACTGCCATAATTATTCCACCAGCAATGGAAGGGATGCTTGTAATATAAGTATCAAATAAATATCCTAAACTTCCACCTACGTATGTAAATAAAAACTGAAAGAATGCAAATGATAATAAAAACTTTATTTTATGGATTCTATTAATTCTAGGATTTAGACCGATTCCTAATGTTACGCCAAAAGCATCCATGGCCAGTGCAATTCCTATTATTATAATGTCGTACAAATTCATTTTCTCTTCCTCCTTTAAAATTAGACTTACTCTATAATAATTAAAGTTTTTTTAATATATGCAAAAAATTTAAAAAAAGTCTTTATTAAATCTTTTTTTTGTTGTATATTAATAAATAGTGTATTACTATTGGCTAAATAGTATAGCATATTTAACCAAATTAGTATAGCAAACAAGGAGGAAATTTCATGTCAAATTGTATAATAGCTCAATCTGGGGGGCCAACGGCAGTAATTAATTCAAGTGTAGTAGGACTTTTAAATGCTAATAAAGAACTAAAAACTTTTGAAAAAGTTTATGGAGGCCTAAATGGTATTGAGGGTATATTAAATAGAAATATAATTGATTTGTCATCAGTTTCAGAAAATGAAATAGATAATTTTAGATTTACTCCATCTTCAGGGCTTGGATCTTGTAGGTATAAATTAAAAGATTTAGATTCTTGTAGTGAAGAATATGAAAGTTTAATAGAAATACTTAGAGAATATGATATAACATCATTCTTTTATGTTGGTGGAAATGATTCTATGGATACCATAGCAAAGCTTTCACGATATGCAAAACAAAATGATATTGGAATAAGTTTTATAGGTATACCTAAAACTATTGATAATGATTTAAAATTCACTGATCACACTCCAGGCTTTGGCAGTGCAGCAAAATTCATTGGAACAACAGCGCTTGAAACATATTTAGATGCATCAGTTTACATAAATAACGGTATATTTATTTTAGAAACGATGGGAAGAGATACAGGATGGCTTGCAGCTTCTGCATGTATTGCAAAGCTTGATGGAAAACCAATTGCAGATTTTATATACCTTCCTGAAGCAGCGTTTGATAAAATCAAATTTTTGAATGATGTTAGGCAAAGATTTGAAGAACAAAATAAAGTGTATATAATTGTATCAGAAGGAATAAGAGATAAAGATGGAAGATTCATTTCTGAATTTGATTGTGTTTCTCAAGATAAATTTGGACACGTTCAATTAGGAGGGGTATCTGAATACTTGAGAAGGCTAATTCTTGATGCTGGATTTACAACAAGGGTAAAAGCACTACAACTTGGGGTTCTTCAACGTTGTGCAATGCATTGTGCTTCAGACACTGATTTGACAGAAGCGTATAATGCTGGAAAGATGGCTTTACAATATGCTTCACAAGGAGAATCAGGGAAAATGGTTAGCATTAACAGGTTATCTAATGAGCCTTATGAAGTTAATTATCCATTAGTTAAGGCAGAAGATGTAGCAAATAATGTTAAGTATTTCCCTATAGAATGGATTAATAAAGAAGGTAATTTTGTAACACCTGAAGCATGCTCATATTTTGAGCCATTAATCAAAGATGCTCCTAGTTTAGAGTTTGAGAGAAATCTTCCAAAATATAAGGTGTTTAATCAATAGATAATAAGTATAAAATCATAAGCTTAGATGTTTTAATATTTAACTAATAGAAGGATGTATATATGAAGAATTTCATTTATACATCCTATAAATTAATAGAATTTTCAATAGTATAATAAATTTTATTGTACTATTTATTTTTAGTTCTAAATAAAGAAAATTTATTATTTTATTTTTCGTAAAGAGATATCTTCTAATACATTTAAAAAGGTATCCACTTCTTCAATTGAATTATATAATGCAAAACTTACTCGTATCATTCCTAACATTTTTTTATCTGGATTATCAAGGAATTCTTTAGCTTCATCTTCACTTACGTTCATGAGTCTTCTACAATATGGATGGGAACAAAACCAGCCATGTCTTACAGAAATTCCTTTCTTTTTAGCCAAGATATCAGCTACATCATGATGATACATATCCTCTATATTAAAGGTGGCAATTCCAAGCCTATCACTGATGTTTTCAGTATCTCCATAGTTTATAATTTTAGGGATTTTCTTAAGTCCTTCTATAGTGTGCTCTAAAAGAAGTCTTTCATGTTTTTCTATATAGTCGTATCCAATGGTATTAATAACTCGTAATGAATTAACTAAGCTCATTACACCCAAAAAATTTGGTGTTCCTGCTTCATTCTTCTCTGGTGGGGGAAGAAACTCAATCTCTCTATCCATTACTAATTCAACAGTTCCACCACCTAAATAATCAGGATCTGCATCCATGAAATCCTCTTTTAATCCTATTATGACTCCTACACCAAAGGGAGAATAAATTTTGTGCGACGAAAATACCAAGAAATCAATTTGATCATCATCTGTGTCCCCGCTAATATTAACTCTTGTGTGTGGTACAAGTTGTGCACCATCTACAATCAATTTGGCACCATATTTATGAACTAGTTTTGCTATAAAATGAATATGATTTATATAACCAGTTACATTAGAAGCTCCAGTAAGAGATACATATTTTATTTTACCATTGCTTTTCTTTAGTTTCTCTTCCAACTCTTCAAGTTTGAGCCTGCCTTGTTGATCTACTTCGATATAATCGACGTTACCTCTTTTTCGCCAAGGCAAATCATTTGAATGATGCTCCATTCTAGAGGTTAATACTATTTCGTCTGGAGTTTTAGTAAGAGTTTTTGCTAATTTGTTTATACCTTCAGTTGTATTGCTAACGTATATTACAACATATTTATCTTTATCTTTTACATTGAAAAAATCCAGTAAAAAATTTTTAGATTCTTTATATAAATTGGTAGTTATTTCAGCTTTTTGACCTGTTCCTCGTCCTATAGAAGCATAAGTATTGCTCAATTGTTTGATATATTCAATACTTGACTTAATAGGCGGAGTTGTAGCTGCATTATCAAAATTTATTCCATCTATACAATTTCCATCAGAATCACACACTTTTTCATCTAATCCAACAAATAAGTCTTTAATGTTTTCCTTATTTTCTATCTTCATATGCATCTCCTCCAATATATATTATTCCTATAATATATTTATTGTTCGCTTAAGAGGGCTGTAAAATTCATATCTTTTTCTTTCCATTTTGTACTATATATAATTGTTATGCATATTAATTAAGAGAAGCAAATATTATTTATTTTTAGGAGGTAGTTTAAAATGAACCCTGATAAGAAGTATATGTCTCAAGTCAGCTCGAGTGATAACGATATTAGATTTGTTCCACCAGCATTTATGAGTACAAATATCTACGAAAAAGTTTCGTTTGGTATTGATGATAATAATCGTAATTTAGATTTATTTCCTTCCGAAACAGGCATGCCTGAATTATGTTATTATTCCGATAATCAAAATGAAGGAATTAGTAGTTGTTTCAATTTTAATAACATAGCTAATAATGAAATACCTACTACTTTTGATGCACTAAGAGGCCTTGATTTAGATTTAAATGAAGAAGATCTTGAAAGAAATAATTCCGATAATGATGTGAATAAAATTTATGCTAGAATTGAAAGAAGACATCCAGGAATATTCGCGACTCTTTATTCATATAGAATTCCTCGTCCGATAGTTAGAGTAATTATCAAAAGGTTGATAAAACTTACATTAGCATATTGCGATAAAAATAATAACTACTAATAACCAGTTTAACATACAAAAATATCTTGAAGATTTACAACTACTATAATGTAAAATCTTTAAGATATTTCTTTACATAGCTTTTAAAAATAGGTTTCAATATATATGAGTTACACGCTTATCATAGCCAAAATTTTTTTAAAAAGTATTGGTTTTATACTTTCGATATCTGTGGGTTCTTTCAATATTATAGTAGTAAAACATATGCTGCCAACTAATTCAAAAATCATAAATAATGTCATTTCAGCTTCTTCTTCGTCCATTCCTGATTTAGTTAGGTTCTTAACAAAAATATCTAGGACTTTCTTTACATCATTATATGCTTCTGGTTTCATTATTGCCTTCCTATAAAGTCCCCATGAAATATTTTTATTAATTAGCTTTAGCAGAGAAACATTATCTTTTAAATAATTTATTATATAATCAATGAAGAATAGTGTACGTTCTTTAAAATCTTTACTTCCCAAAGCATTTGTTTTAGCCAATCCTTCTCGTATTATTTCATTACTTTTTTGAAGAATTAATTTATTTAAAATATCATATTTATCACTGAAATATAGATAAAAAGTCCCTTTTGCTACTCTTGCATTCTTAGTTATATCATCGATCGAAGTTTTTTCTATGCCGTTTTTAAGAAATAAATCATATGCTGCTAAAAATAACTCTTCCTCTTTTAATTGTTTTTTATTCTGGGTAAGAGATTTATTGTTATTCTTTAAAGTCATATTTTGCCTCCAAATTACGTGTTTAACTTATTATAAAGCAAATTAAATAATAATCCAAATTTTACGTAGCGATAATAAAAAAATTATCAATTAACTCTTAATATAGTTAAATTGATATAACACCGATAAGATAGTATAATTTAGTAGAGAAAATTTAGTTAAGCTATTAATCCATTTTATATAGGATTTACGTTTTAATATTAAATTAAACCTTTATAGTTTAAATTCTGGATTTTCGTATGAAATACTGGAGGATAAAAAATGATTGTATTAAGTTGTAAAAATATATGTAAAAGTTATGGTATAAATACTATTTTGAAAGATGTAACATTTTCAATAAATGAAGGAGATAAGGTTGGTATAATTGGATCAAATGGAGAAGGAAAAACAACCTTGTTTAAGATATTATCAAAAGAAATTACGCAAGATGATGGAGAAGTCTTTATAGATAAAAATAAGTCTTTGGGTTATCTTGCTCAACATTTAGCATTAGATTCATACAAAACGATTTATGATGAAATGCTCATTGTTTTTGAAGATCTCCAAAGATTAGAACGTAAGATTACAGAGTTAGAAGCTAAGATGAATGAACCGTATGATGAAAATAATGCTTCATATCATGAGAAAATTATAAAAGACTATGGAACTGCCCAAGATCTGTATCAAAACAGAGGCGGATATACATATAAAGGAGAAATATCGCGAGTTCTTAAAGGATTAGGATTTACAGAAGATGACTTTGATAAACTAATTTCAACTTTAAGTGGAGGGCAGAAAACTAGAGTCGCACTTTGTAAGCTATTACTTTTAAATCCTGATATACTACTACTTGATGAGCCTACGAATCACTTGGATTTGGAAGCAATTGAATGGCTTGAAGAATATTTAAAAACTTATAAAGGAACTGTAATTGTAATTTCCCATGATAGATTTTTCTTGGATTCTGTAACAACAGCAACATTTCAGGTTATAAATGGTCACGTGAATTGTTATAATGCTCCATATACAAAATCTTTAGAACTTATGAAGAAAGATTATGAGGCTAAATTAAAAGCTTATAATTTACAACAGACGGAAATAAAAAGACAAGAAGCAATAATAGAAAAATTTAGATCATTCAATAGAGAGAAAAGTATAAAGGCAGCTGAAAGTAGGGAGAAGGCACTTGATAAAATGGAAATTGTAGATGCTCCTGATAAAGAAAAAACTGCATCTAAGATTAAATTTGAAGCTTCTGTTAAAAGTGGATATGATGTGCTTCATGTTGAAAAACTGGCTAAAAGCTATGGAGAAAAGAAATTATTCGATAATTTATCTTTTGATTTAAAAAGAGGAGAAAAGATTGCGTTAATAGGTGAAAATGGACGGGGTAAAACCACACTTTTTAATATAATAATGGATAAAGTTAAGAGTGATTCAGGAGTTAAGGTTTTAGGAGTAAATGTTAATGTAGGATACTATGATCAGGAACAATCTAATCTTGATCCTAATAAGACAATATTAAATGAAGTATGGGATGACTTTCCAGAGTTAACTACAAGTGAACTTAGAGGATTTCTTGGATCATTTCTTTTTAGAGGCGATGATGTATTTAAAGAAATAAACAAGTTAAGTGGAGGAGAAAGATGTAGAATAAATCTCCTAAAATTGATGTTATCTAAATCAAACTTACTTCTATTAGATGAGCCTACAAATCATTTGGATATTCCTTCAAGAGAGGCTCTTGAAGAGGCAATTTTAAGCTATGATGGTACATTGATTGTAATTTCACATGATAGATATTTCTTAAATAAAGTAATTAATAGAATATTGGAATTAGAAGAGCATGGAGTCAATGAATATCTTGGGAATTATAGCTACTATACTGAAAAGAAGAAGAATCCACAAAGATTTGAGACGTATGAAGGGTTGGCATCTGGAAAGACAAAAACGCAATTAAATGAAGAAAAGAAAAAGAAAAAGGCTTTAGAGAAAGAAGCTAAGGCTAAGCAAAATGAAATTAAGAATATAGAAACTAATATAACTCAAAATGAGGAAGCTCTTGAAAAATTGCAGGAGGAACTTTGTAAAGAAGAAGTTTATTCTAATCCGGTTGAAAGTGAAAGAGTAAATAAAGAAATTAAAAATCTTCAAGAAACTATTGAAAAATTATATGAACAATGGGAAGAGATTTCTAGTTAATTTAACATGATATAGATTAATAAGTTATAAAAAAGAAAACTGGAAAGAGACGATTAACAGTATAAATAAAGGCATGTTTTGTATATGGTGTAAATATAAGCTTAATTACAGTTTATTAAGCTTCATCAACTATAACAATACATGCCTTTTATTAGGAAATTATTTATGTATCATATGTGTACATAAGGAATATTTTATATTTTAATTTCTTTTAATATTTATACATCAGAGTATGTATGGACATATTTTAGAAAATATTAAGAACTACTAGTAAATTTTTTTAAGATATTTAAGTTAGAATGAAATTATAGTAGAATTCAGATATAAAATTTTTAGATTGGAGATGGGATGTTTGGAAAAAGGAACTATTCTAATTGTGGATGATGAAAAGGAAATACGAGATTTAGTCGATATATATCTTAAGAGCGATGGGTTTAATACCATAAGCGCATGCGATGGTTTAGAAGCTATTAATTTAGTTAGAGATAATGATATAGATTTAATAATATTAGATGTCATGATGCCTAATTTAAATGGAATAGAGACTTGCTTAAAGATTAGAGAGATTAAAGAAATGCCTATAATAATGTTATCCGCTAAAAGTGAGGATATTGATAAGATATTAGGCCTTAATATGGGAGCTGATGATTATTTAACGAAACCATTCAATCCATTAGAGTTAGTTGCAAGAGTAAAGTCACAACTTAGAAGATTTCATATGTTTGGTAAGAACGCAAATTTATTAGAAGTAGAAGAAGAAAATATAATACAAATAGAGGATCTTACGATAAATCTAGAAACACATGAAGTATCGTTAGGCGATAATATAGTAAGACTTACGCCAACAGAATTTGATATATTATCATTACTAGCTCAAAGTCGAGGAAAAGTATTTTCAATAGAAAATATTTATGAGAACGTTTGGAATCAGGAATTCATGACTTCAGATAACACTGTCATGGTTCATATAAGAAAAATAAGAGAGAAGATAGAAGAAAATCCAAGAAATCCTCGATTTATAAAGACTGTTTGGGGGGTAGGATATAAAATTGAAAAATAAAGATCTTGGAAGGCATAGAATTTTTAGCAATGATATTTCAAATTTAAAGTTAATACAGTATATTGAAAAAATAATAAGAAGTATAAAAAAAAGAATTGAGAAAAATATAAGATTTGAGCTTATGATGGTTATAGGAATATGCTTTTTAGCTGCATTTATCTTCTATAGTTTTTCTAATAATCTTTTCAAGAGAGAGCATACTGAACCCCAGATAAAATATGATTATGATTCTATTGAGAGGTCTGCAAATGATTTAGCTAAACAAATAGAATCTCAAGAAAATTTAAAATTAGAAGATAAAGATAAGATTAATAGCATTTTAGAAAATGTATCAGATGGAGAGGAAAGTTATATAACAGATTTAGATGGAAAGGTGTTATATAAGACTAAAAATGTTGCAGAGGAAAACATAGATATTTATAGTGCACTAAAAAGTGCAATGACAAATGTAAATAGTGAAGGGATTAGTGAACCAAGAGAAAAAAGCTATATAATGCCGCTAAAGATAGGTTCGGATAGAGTTTACTTGATCTATTCAAAGATTCCAGAGGCAAGGATAACATACAATACAATTAGCACATCAAATTCATCTTTAGCACTAATTCTCACAGTTATAGTTTTTATAGTTCTATTTGTTGTAATAACTAATAATAAGATGAAATACTTGGATGAGATTGCAGTTGGCCTTAAGATAATAGCAAGTGGAAACTTGAATTATAGGATAGAAGAGAAAGGTACGGATGAAATTAAAAATATAGCTTATAATATAAATCAAATGGCTAAGGAAATTGGAGAGAAAATTAGTGCTGAGAGAGATGCAGAAAAAACAAAAGCAGATTTGATAACGAATGTTTCTCATGATTTAAGGACGCCACTGACATCTGTGATGGGATACATAGGGCTTGTTATTCAAAACAGGTATAAAGATGAAAAAGAAATGGAGGAATACTTAAACATAGCATTCAATAAAGCTGAAAGATTAAAGCTACTAATTGATGATTTATTCGAGTATACTAAGCTAAATAACAGCGGAATAACACTAACAAAGACTAAAGTTAATCTAGCAGAATTTCTATCACAATTAATAGAAGAATTGACACCGTTACTCGATGAAAATAAATTAACGATATATAAAAAATTCGAATCTGAAAAAATCTCAGTTTCTATAGATACATTAAAGATGCTTAGAGTTTTTGAGAATATAATAACAAATGCAATAAAATATTCGTATAAACCAGGAGAAATATTAATAGGATTATACGAGAAGGATGGTAAAGCCATTGTAGTTTTTAGAAATAAAGGAGACCATTTATCAAAAGAAAAAAGTGAAAAATTATTTGATAGATTTTATAGACTAGATGAATCTAGAAATACTAATACAGGAGGATCAGGTCTTGGGTTAGCTATTTCTAAGAATATAGTAGAATTGCATGACGGCAAAATATGGGCTGAATCAGTAGGAAATAATATAAGTTTTTATGTACAACTAAACCTATAATTAATTACTAAATTATAGGTACTTTTTCTGTTGTAAATTAATATTTATATTAGAGAAGTATTTTTATGTGGAGGAAATATGCAAAACAAAAATCCTAACAGTCGTTTTGGAGTAGACATAAATGAATATACAACAAGTGTTCAGTTTAACGTATTGGCAACAAAAGTAGATTTTTTGTACTTGAGAGCGTCAGGATCTGCAACAGGAAGGTTTAGGGTTGATAGAAAGTTTGTAGATTATGCGAAGAATAGTAGGAATTATGGAATCCCAGTTGGAGCATATCATTTTTCTATGCCATCTTATGATCTAACAGATGCGGATAGACAATGTGATGACTTTATAAATACACTGCAGCAGGGGTTCGGAAACAATGATTATGGGGATTTGTTTCCTGTAATAGATGTAGAGGCACCTTTGGATAAATCAATAAGTACAAGAACATTAATTGATTGGATTGATAGATTTAGAAAAAGATTTGAAAGAAAAACTAGAAGAAGGCTTATGATTTACACAGGAACAAATTTTATAGAGCTTTATGATAATTTTTATATTCCTGGACGTGGCTATCCACTAAAAAATATGCCACTATGGATTGCAATGTATACAAGTATCCCTATTAATCCTGAATTCCCTCCTAATGTTGGAGGCTGGACCAGATGGAGGATATGGCAATATAGTGAAAGCCAAACTGTACAAGGAATTGGGAATCCTGTTGATGCAAATTGGGGACCGGATAATGTAGATTTATTAAGGCAGCCTCGTGTTGTTACTGGATTAAAGGCAGCGTACCAGAATAGGAACATAAATGTTTCTTGGAATAGAAATCCTGATGTAGATTTATTGGGATATAACATTTTTGTAAATAGAGAATGGGTTGGAACTGTTGATGAAAATGCTACAAGTTACTTAATAACTAGTAATAAGGTAAATACTCAGAAGAATGCACCAGTAGAAGTATCAATTGAAGCTTTTGATTATGATGGAGAAACTTCAAAAACTCGTGCAAAAGTAAATCTATAATAAATAGTATCGTATTTCAGCTTATATGGGAATATAATCATATTTCTATTGATAGTTGGAATATGATATAATGAAAACATTGATGACAATTTGAAAAATATGTAAATTGCTATCGATAAATGTACTCAAAATAAATATTAAACATAGAAGATGTATGATATTTAATTCCTTGAAAGGAGAATAAGGGAGTGGAAAAACGCACCAGCAAAAGAGCAAACGCTTCTAAAGACAATTATAATAAAAAGAAGAAAATTATGCTCGCAATATTTACATTAATTATAGTAGGAGCTGCTGCACTAATTGCATACTCAATAGCTATAAAAGGTATAGTTAAGGAGTGGGATGATAAAATATATCCGGGAGTAACTGTACAAGAAATAAATATTGGAGGAATGACTAAAGAAGAAGCTAAGAATAAGCTTACCGAAACATTTGTAACATCTATAGAAAATAAAAAGTTATCTATTAAAATAGAGGACAAACAATATGAACTTATTTACTCTGATATTAATCCTAAATATGATATAGATGCAACTGTTGAAGAGGCTTATAAACTTGGAAAAAAAGATGGGGTCTTAAGCAGATATATAAGCATAAAGAGTAATAATAGTAAGAGCAAGGAGGTTCCAATCAAATTTTCTTATAATGAAGAAAAATTGAAGGAATACGAGGAAAAACTTCAGATAGCTGTTAATCAACCTGCTAAAGATGCAGCAGTTAGCATACAAAAGAATAATATTGTGATTAAACCAGAGACAGAAGGAAAGACAGTTAATTTAGATACACTAGATCAGAAGTTGAAAGAAAATATAAATGGAGATATTAATTCTGATAATTCAGTATCAATTGATTTAGAAGTAACAAAACCTAAAATAACTCAAGAAGATCTATCCAAGATAAAAGGAGTAATGGGTACTTTTTCATCAAATTATTCCACATCGCCGGAAGGAAGATGTAATAACATAGAAATAGCTACTTCAGCAATAAACGGAACAATAGTTATGCCAGGAGAAATATTTAGTTTTAATGACGTTGTAGGACCTAGAACAGCTGAAAGAGGTTATAAGGAAGCTGGAACATATGTTGGAAATAAAATAGAGCCCGGAATTGGTGGTGGAATATGTCAAGTATCGACCACTATTTATAGAGCTGCTATGAAAGCAAACCTAAGGTCTATTGAAAGAACAAATCATTCCATGGCTGTTGGTTATGCACAACCTGGGCTTGATGCCACTGTTTCATATGGATATTTAGATTATAAGTTTAAAAACACATATGATTTTCCTATATATATTCAAGGAAATACGTCAGGTAAAGTAGTGACTTACAGTATATATGGAGATCCTAGTGCTTTAAATGGAAGAACATATGATATGGCAAGTGAAATTCTTGAAACAATACCACCAGAAACAAAAGTGGTAGATGATAGCAGTTTACCAGTAGGACAAGAAGTAACAGAGGGAGCTGGAATGACTGGTTATAGAGCAAGAGCATATCAGATAACTTATGAAAATGGTTCTGAAGTGAATAGAGAAGTAGTATCAACAGATACTTATGCAAGTGTAGGGATAGTAGTCAAAAAAGGAACTCAACCTGTAGATGCGACTCAACAGCCAGAAACAACAGCAGAGCCGCCAGCAGCTCAGCCAACAGCAGAACCACCTGTAGCTCAACCAACACAATAGATAAAAATTTAATATTTATAAAAAACTCAAAGCATATTTTCTTTAGGAATTATTAAGATTAATTAAAGAAAATATGCTTAAGTTTTATTAAGGTTAAAACAACTTTAATATATTTAATAATTTACTGATTAGAATACACAATAATATACCTTTTATAGTGAAAGACTTTTCTATGGTTAAGCAATTATTATTTTTGACTTGTTATGAACCATATAGTATAATTTTAAATTAAAGTGAAATAATTTTTGTACAAAATAGGAGAAGGTGACGTTTTGAATTTAAATATAGTATTATATGAACCTGAGATACCTCAGAATACTGGAAATATTGCAAGAACTTGTGTTTTAACAGGCAGTAAGTTGCATTTAATAAAACCTCTTGGGTTCGAAATAAATGAAAAGCAAGTGAGAAGAGCAGGCTTAGATTATTGGAAAGATTTAGATCTAGAAATACATGATAGCTATGAAGAATTCTTGAAAAAATATGGTGATAAAACAATATATTTATCAACTACACACGGAGAAGCGCATTTTGATGAAATTTCCTTCAAAGAAGGGGATTTTATAATGTTTGGAAGAGAATCTAGTGGGGTTCCTGAAGAAGTGCATAATAGGCATATTGGATTTAGGGTTCCAATGATAAAATCAAGTACTAGAAGTTTAAATTTATCTAATACAGTAGCTATAGTGGCTTATGAAGCTTTAAGGCAGATAGGATTTCCTAATATGAAATAATTGAAGAGGAATGAAGATATATGGAAAAGATAAAAATTATAACAGATAGCACTGCTGATTTGCCAAAAGAAATATATGAGAAATACGATATAGAAGTTTTGCCATTATTGATAAACTTTGGTGAAGAAAGTTATCTAGATGGAGTTGAGATAAATACTAATGAAGTTTTTGAAAGAATTAGAAATGAAAATATACTTCCAACTACAGCTCAAGTTACTCCGAATAGATTCGTTGAAATCTATAAGAAGTACTTAGCGGAAGGATATAAAATTATATCAATTCATATGTCTTCTGTAATGAGTGGAACATATCAATCGGCATGTATTGCTAAGGAAATGCTGGAAAGCCAAGATATAATAGTTGTTGATTCTCAGAATGTAACAGCGGCTTTAGGAATACTTGTATTAAAAGCTGTTAAGCTCATAGAAAAGGGTTATAACATTTCAGAAGTAGAAGAAAAATTAAATAGCATTAGAAATAAAGTTAAGCTTTCAGTTTACTTTGATTCTTTAGAGTACCTAGTGAGAGGCGGAAGGATTTCAAAAACTGCTGGCATGGTTGGTGGCATGCTTGGAATAAAGTTAATACTTGAAATAAAAGATGGCATAATGTCAGTTAAAGATAAAATTAGAGGAAATAAAAAGGCGATTAAGAAAATTATTAGTGATTTGGAAAATGCGACTTTAGATGAAGAAGTGCCTGTAATATTGATTGACGTAAATAATATTGAAGTAAAGGAAGCACTTAGAACATATATGAATGATAATAACGTTAACTTTATTGAATGTCCGGTTGGATCAACTGTATGTATACATTCTGGACCTGGATGCTGTGGATTAGTTTTTTTAAATAAATAATTTTAATTAATAAATAAAAAACATGCTTTTAGCTATTACTTATATTTTAACATGGTTGATATAAGTAGTATATAAGCATGTTTTTATATTTATTGTACTAGATATGATTCACATAGTTACATATAGTGGACTTGCAATATTTACAGAATAGGAGGTATACTAATAGAAAGAGAGATTACTTCAATAAATTTAATGAATACGTTTAATTAAAAATAATTTATATAAATTATAAGGAGGAAACTTATGAATTTGGATTATAACATGAAGATGACCCAGGAACAGCGATTAGTACTCACTCAAAATATGCAACAATCCATAAAGCTTTTACAAATGTCTCTTCATGATTTGAGAGAATATATTGACAATGAGTATTCAGAAAATCCAGTGTTAGAGGTTAACGAGGAAATAAGCTCATATGATGATGAACAGATAAACAGAGACGTTAATATAGAAGACAAATACGATCATAAAAAATTAGTTGAAGAATTATATTCTGATAATTACAAGGATAGATCAGAAACAAATTATTCTAATGAAGAAGTTTCACCATTAAATTTCATTGAGAAGAAAGTATCACTAAAAGAATATTTACAAGAACAACTAATTGAAGCTGATATAGATCAATATATGTTAGATATATGTAATTATATCGTTGAATCATTAGATTATAGAGGGTATTTGGAAATATCAACACGAGAACTTGCGGAAGAATTAAATATATCTGAGGAGATAGTTAATAGGGCATTAGAAGTGGTACAGGCATTGGAACCATATGGAATTGGTGCTAGGAATATCAAGGAATGTCTGCTTATTCAGAGTCTAAAATTAAATATTTTAGATGATACGATAGAAAAAATAATTTTAAATCATTTAGAAAATATTGCAGAAAACAAATATGAAGTTGTAGCGAAGGACCTCAATATAAATCCAAGAGAAGCTCAAAGATATGGTGATTTAATAAAGAAGTTGGAACCTAAACCATCAAGAGGCTTTTATACAGGAGAAGAGGTTAATTATATAATTCCTGATGCTGAAATAAAGAATGTTGATGGTGAATTTTTCATTTTGATGAATGAAAGTGTTTTGCCAAGACTTATGATAAATAAAACATATAGAGATGTTTTAAGAAATAATCAAGATTCTGAAACAAACACTTATGTTAAAGAAAAAATTAATCAGGCACTTTTCTTAATTAAGTCAATAGAGCAAAGGAAAAATACATTATATAAGGTGTTAGAATGTGTTGTTGAAAAGCAAAATGATTTCTTTAAGTTTGGAAGACAGTATATAAAACCTTTGACACTAAAAGAAGTTGCAGAAATAATCAATCTTCATGAATCTACCGTAAGTAGAGCAATTAAAGATAAATATGTTTTAACAAGTTATGGAACAATTAAAATAAAAGATTTATTTGCAAGTGGGTTATCCTCAAACAATAACGAAGATATGGCAACTTCAAAAATAAAAAATGAAATAAAGAAAATAATAGAAGAAGAGAATAAAAGTAAGCCTTTATCAGATCAACTAATAAGTTCTATGTTAGTAGAAAAAAATATGAATATATCTAGAAGAACTGTTGCAAAATATAGAGAGGAATTAGGTATAAAATCATCTTCAGCAAGGAAGAGATTATAAAGATTCCATGAAATAATTAGCTTTAGATTTTAATATTAAATTCAATTGTAAATATTCAATTACAGTTTAAGAACATGTCAACTTTAATTATAGGAATATATAAAGTTCATGATTATCTTTTCTGTAATTGAAATTGACAGTTGATAAAATGGTTCTTGAATTCAAAAATACTATTTCACATAGCTATTATTAAGCGTAATAATATTAAATATGAAACGCTGTATAAAACTAGAAAAAAGTTTGCTAATAATTTATTTTGTTAGGGTTTTTTTGTTTTTTTTGAAATATTATAAAAAAAGTTTTCCTAAAGACTTTAAAATTTCAAAAAGGTGTTTTATAATAATAGATGTGGGACATAATGAAATGATATGGGACACGTAGTGACCAAAGGAGTGTTTGAGTTGCAGGAAATATTAGAATTACAAAAGAAGATAGTTCCTGAGCTTGTAAATACATTGGAGAAAAGGTATAACGTACTCAGAACAATCTTTCATAATCAACCTATAGGACGAAGAGTACTCGCTGATATGCTAAATGTCGGTGAAAGAACAGTTAGAACAGAAATAGGTTTTTTAAAAGAACAAGGTTTAATTGAGATAAATACTTCTGGAATGACAGTTACAAGTGAAGGCGTAGAGATTATACACAAACTAAATGATTTCATTCATGAAATAAAAGGTCTTTCAGAAGTTGAAAAGAAAATACAATCTTCTCTTAACTTAAAAAAAGTAATCATAGTCCCAGGAGATGTAGAAGAAAATCCTTTGGTTTTAAAGGATTTGGGAAAAGCATGTGCTAATTATGTTAAAGATGTGCTAAAAGATAATTCTATTATAGCATTAACAGGAGGGAGCACTTTAAAAGAAGTTGTAGAAGCTTTTCCAAGAGTAACAAATTTATCACAGATACAAGTAGTACCAGCAAGAGGAGGAATGGGTAAGAAAGTTGAAACCCAAGCTAATACATTAGCAGCCACTTTAGCAAAGAAATTAAACGGTACTTATAAGATGCTTCATATCTCGGAAAATTTGAGCTTAGATATAATAGGCACCTTGCTTAAAGAAGAGGCAGTAAAAGTTGTTATAGATACTATACATAAGGCGGATGTACTAATTTATGGTATAGGTAACGCGGTGCAGATGGCTAGAAAAAGGGGTGTACCACAGCAAGAAATTGATAATTTGATTAATAATGGAGCTGTTGGAGAAGCATTTGGATGTTATTTTAATAAGGATTCGAAAATAATCTCAGAAACTACCGCAATTGGAATTAAAATTAATGAAGCAAGAAAAATAAAAACACATATTGCAGTAGCAGGTGGGAAAAATAAAGTAGAGTCAATTATTGCAACTGAATATAACGACAATGATGGTGTTTTAGTTACAGATGAGGCAGCAGCCAAAGGAATATTAAGTAAACTAAATAGTTAAATTCAGTTATTAAATTAGTTTGTAAAATTTATTTTTATAAAAAAGAAAAGCATTATTAGGAGGTAATTGTAATGGTAAACGTAGCAATTAATGGTTTTGGAAGAATAGGAAGATTAGCTTTAAGATTAATGATCAACAACCCTGAATTTAATGTGGTTGCAATCAATGACTTAACAGATGCTAAAATGTTAGCTCACTTATTCAAATATGATTCAGCTCAAGGAAGATTCGATGGAGAAATCGAAGTTAAAGAAGGAGCTTTCGTAGTTAATGGAAAGGAAATCAAGGTTACTGCTGATGCTAAGCCTGAAAACTTACCATGGGGAGAATTAAACGTAGATATCGTTTTAGAATGTACTGGATTCTTTGCATCAAAGAAATCAGCTTCAGCTCATATCGCAGCTGGTGCTAAGAAAGTTGTTATTTCAGCTCCTGCAGGAAATGATCTACCAACAGTAGTTTACAATGTAAACCACGACATCTTAAAGGCAGAAGATACAGTTATTTCAGGTGCTTCATGTACTACTAACTGTTTAGCTCCAATGGCTAAAGTATTAAGTGATGATTTTGGATTAACAAAAGGTTTCATGACTACAATCCACTCATACACTAACGATCAAAATACTTTAGATGCTCCACACAGAAAAGGTGATTTAAGAAGAGCTAGAGCTGCTGCAGCTTCTATCATTCCTAACTCAACTGGTGCTGCTAAAGCAATCGGATTAGTTATTCCAGAATTAGCTGGAAAATTAGATGGTGGTGCTCAAAGAGTTCCAACAATCACTGGTTCATTAACTGAATTAGTTTGTACTTTATCTAAGAAAGTTACTGTAGATGAAGTTAACGCTGCTATGAAAGCTGCTGCAACTGAATCTTTCGGATACACTGAAGATGAAATAGTTTCTTGCGATATAATCGGAAGCAGCTTCGGTTCATTATTCGATGGTACTCAAACTAAGGTTATGGAAGTTAATGGAGAACAATTAGTTAAAGTAGCTGCTTGGTACGATAACGAAATGTCATACACTAACCAATTAATCAGAACTTTAGGATACTTCGCTAACTTAAAGTAATTTGAATTATATCTTAGAACATAAAGAGCGCAAATTTATGTTAAAGTAAATAAGTCTGGTTTTGTAGTATAAGGCTATAAAGCCAGACTATTTTAAAATGAAGGAATAATCAATAAAATAAATATCAGAGGTGAAAATAAATGAATTTCAATAAAAAAACAATTGAAGATATTGAAGTGAGTGGAAAAAAGGTACTAGTAAGATGTGACTTTAACGTACCACTTAAAGATGGAGTTATAACTGATGAAAACAGATTAGTAGGAGCTCTTCCAACTATTAAATATTTAGTAGAAAAAGGTGCAAAGGTTATTCTTTGTTCACATTTAGGAAAAGATGCTTCAAAATCATTAGCACCAGTAGCTACAAGATTAAGTGAAATGCTAGGAAAAGAAGTTGTTTTTGCTAGAGATGAAGAAGTTGTTGGCGAAAACGCTAAAAAAGCAGTTTCAGAAATGAAAGATGGAGACATCGTTTTATTAGAAAACACAAGATGCAGAAAAGAAGAAACTAAGAACATTCCAGAATTCTCTAAAGAATTAGCTTCATTAGCTGATGTATTTGTTAATGACGCATTTGGAACAGCTCATAGAGCTCACTGTTCAACTGTTGGTGTAACTGATTACTTAGATACAGCTGTATGTGGATACTTAATCCAAAAAGAATTAAAATTCTTAGGAAATGCAGTTGAAAGTCCAGTAAGACCATTCGTTGCTATCTTAGGTGGAGCTAAAGTTTCTGATAAAATCGCTGTTATAAACAATCTTTTAGATAAAGTTAACACAATTATTATCGGTGGAGGAATGGCTTATACATTCTTAAAAGCTCAAGGATATGAAATCGGAACTTCATTAGTTGAAGAAGATAGACTTGAATATGCTAAAGAAATGGTTGCTAAGGCTGCTGAAAAAGGAGTTAAATTCTTATTACCAGTAGATCACAGAGTTGCTGCAGAATTCAAAGATGTAGAAGCTACAATTACTGAAGATCAAAATATTCCAGTAGGAAACATGGGATTAGATATCGGACCAAAGACAGAAGCTTTATATGCTGATGCAATTAAAGATGCTAAGACTGTAATCTGGAATGGACCAATGGGTGTATTTGAATTCGAAAACTATAATAAAGGAACAATTGCAGTAGCTAAGGCTATGGCTGATGCAGATGCTACTACTATAATTGGTGGTGGAGATTCAGCTGCTGCTGTTAATATTTTAGGATTTGGAGATAAGATGACTCACATCTCAACAGGTGGTGGAGCATCATTAGAATTCTTAGAAGGTAAAGTATTACCAGGAATCGCTGCATTAAACGACTAATTTTAAATAGTTAGTTTGGAATAAATAATATTTTCAAAAGAAAATTATAAATTTAGTTAGATTATAAAGTGAAACTTGATTTAGGTAGTGATTACCCCCAAATGAATTTAACTTGAACTTACCTACAAGAGTATAGACATATCTCTTATAATTAAGTAATAGATTTTTGAAAATGCTGGATTGTTAGGTAAGGTATTTAAATAATTAGGGAATATATATTGAAGAGAAGTGATAAGCTATTTTTTAGGAAGCAAATTCGACGGGATTTGATGAATCTAAGGCCAAGGATTCATTCTTAAATATCTAGTTTGTAATTTTTGTAGATATATAATAAGCTTAAGGAAATCTGATCACTTTCCTTAAGCTTATATAGATTCATAATATAATTAGATAATTTATAAGTTTCATTAATAAAAAATTATGAGGTGAGTAGAATGAGAAAAGCAATTATCGCAGGAAACTGGAAAATGAATAAAACTATTGATGAAGCAGTTAAAATGGTAGAAGAATTAAAGCCATTAGTTAAAGATGCTACATGTGATGTAGTTGTATGTCCTACATTTGTATGCTTAGATGCAGTTAAAAAGGCTGTAGCTGGTTCAAATATAAAGGTTGCTGCACAAAACATGCATTTTGAAGAAAGTGGAGCTTTCACAGGAGAAGTTGCTCCAGGAATGCTTGAAGCTATGGGAATAGATTATGTTGTTTTAGGTCATAGTGAAAGAAGAGAATACTTCAATGAAACTGATGAAGCACTAAACAAAAAAGTTAAGAAAGCTTTCGAACATAATATTACTCCAATCCTTTGTTGTGGAGAATCTTTAGAACAAAGAGAAAACGGAACTACTAACCAAGTTATTGAAGCTCAAATAAAAGCTGATATAGCTGGATTAACTAATGAACAAGTAGAAAAACTTGTTATTGCTTACGAACCAATCTGGGCAATTGGAACAGGAAAAACTGCTACTGATGAACAAGCAAATGAAACAATCAAAGCTATAAGAGCTATGGTTGCTGAAATGTATGGAGCAGAATCAGCTGAAAAAACAAGAATTCAATACGGTGGATCAGTTAAACCAAATACAATAAAAGCACAAATGGAAATGTCTGATATAGACGGAGCATTAGTTGGTGGAGCTAGTTTAGTTCCAGCTGATTTCGCTGCAATAGTTAATTATTAGTATTAAATTTTTTAAGCTGTCTTAGAATGACGAAAATCGCACTAAGACAGCTTTTTTTAAGTAAATAATAATTTGATATTAAAGTAATTCATAAAACATTTATATTATAATAACATAAATTTACTTTAAATGTTTATAAAGTTGCATTAAGTGTAAAAAAATAATATAATTTAAGATATTAATAGTATGTAAAACATAATAAATGATAATATTTAATATTATATATTTCTAACAAATAAGTTTATTTAGTTAACTTACAGATATTAATTTAATAAAGAAATCTAAGAATTTTATAGTATATTTTGTGAAAATATTTGGAGGGATAGGAAATGTCAAAAAAACCTGTTATGTTAATGATATTAGATGGTTTTGGGATTGCACCAAAATCAGAAGGAAATGCTGTAACTTTAGCGAAAAAGCCAAATTTAGATAAACTATTCGAAAAATACCCAACTTCACAATTACAAGCTAGTGGGTTAGCTGTTGGATTACCAGAAGGTCAAATGGGTAATTCAGAAGTTGGTCACTTAAATATCGGATCTGGTAGAATAGTATACCAAGAATTAACAAGAATTACAAAAGCAATAGCAGATGGAGATTTTTTTGAGAACGAATCATTAAAATTAGCTATGACTAATGCTAAAAAGACAGGATCGTCTTTACATTTAATGGGCTTATTATCAGATGGTGGAGTTCATTCACATATAGAACATTTAAGAGGTCTTTTAGAATTTGCTAAGAAAGAAGAAGTTCAAAATGTTTATGTTCATGCATTCATGGATGGAAGAGATGTTCCACCTTCATCAGGACAAGAATTCATTGAAAAAACTGAAAAGATGATGGCTGAAGTAGGCGTAGGTAAGATCGCAACTGTAAGTGGTAGATACTATGCAATGGATAGAGATAATAGATGGGAAAGAGTTGAACTTGCATATAATGCTTTAGTTTTAGGAAAAGGTGAAACTGCAAGTAGTGCAACTGAAGCTATAGAAAAATCATATCATGATAATAAAACTGATGAATTTGTATTGCCAACAGTTGTAACTGAAAATGGTAATCCAACTGCAAATATTAAAAATGGAGATTCAGTTATATTCTTTAACTTTAGACCAGATAGAGCAAGAGAAATAACTAGAGCTATTAATGATAAAGAATTTGCAGGATTCAAGAGAGAAACTCTAGATCTTACTTTTGTAACAATGACTCAATATGATAAGACTCTAGAAAGAGTAAATGTTGCATATACTCCTCAAACTTTAAGTAATACTCTTGGAGAATATGTAAGTAATAAGGGCTTAAATCAATTAAGAATAGCAGAAACTGAGAAATATGCTCACGTTACTTTCTTCTTTAACGGTGGAGTAGAGAAAGAAAATCCAGGTGAAGACAGAAAAGTTATACCTTCACCAAAGGTTGCAACTTATGATTTAAAACCAGAAATGAGTGCATATGAAGTAACAGATGAATTACTAGATAGATTAGATAGCGATAAGTATGATATGGTAATTCTAAACTTTGCTAATCCAGATATGGTAGGTCACACAGGAGTTGTTGAGGCTGCAGTTAAAGCAATCGAAGCAGTTGACGAATGTGTAGGAAAGATTGCAGATAAAATTTTAGAAAAGAATGGATGCTTATTTATCACTGCGGATCATGGTAATGCTGAAACTATGATAGATTTTTCAACTGGAAATCCATATACAGCGCATACTACACATGAAGTACCATTTATTTGGGTTGCAAATGATACTGAAGGTAAGAAATTAAGCAACGGAAAACTTGCAGATATTGCTCCAACAATGTTAGTTCAATTAGGACTTGAAGTTCCTACAGAAATGACTGGAGAAAATCTAATAGTAAATAAATAATTTTAATTAATAAAAAAACTGCTTGGAATAATTTAAATTGTTTCAGGCAGTTTTTTTTGTTTTATAAAATATACATTTTAAAAATTTATTCATTAAAATTTGATTCATCATCAAAAAGAGCGAATTTGGTAATAGGTTAAGTTATAAACTTTATTAATTAAAACTTATATAGAATAAGTATAACTTTATTCAGATAAGTTAAGAAAGATAAGATTTTAAAGAAGGATTTAATCAGAATTGCATAAAATAAGCGTAAAATTAATATATTAGTAAAAAAGATTTAGGATTGATAATATGAAAAAGAATTTTGCATACTCTGCTGATTTTGATGAATATACAGAAAAATTATTTAGAGAAGCTAAGTATCTAGGTGAAGGACACAATGGTGTGGTTTATGAGTTACCAAATAAAAAAGCCATCAAAATATTTTTGAGAAAAAAGGTATGTAATGATGAAGGCAGTATTCTTGCCAAAACTAATGGATCGAAATACTTTCCCTATATGTATAAGCGAGGAAAATTCTATGTGATAAGGGATTTAGTTGATGGAATAAGGCTTGATAAGCATATAAAGGAAAATGGGTTAAGTGAAAGATTAGTTAGAAACATATATGAATTATTATTAGAGTTCAAGAGACTTAAATTTAAGAAATTAGATATCAGATGTAAAGATGTTTATGTCTCAGAGGATGAAAAACTTATGATAATAGATCCTAAAAAGGCGTATAGTAGAAAGGTTGATTATCCAAGGCATTTAATGAAGGGATTATGTAAAGTTGGTGTGTTGGATGAATTTTTTGAATGTATAAAAAAAATAGATGCAAAGAAAGCCGCATCATGGGAATTGAAATTTAGAAGATATTGCGGGGCAAAAAACCTATCGATATTAGATGATGATTAAATATGTAAAGATATAGGAGAAGATAACTCAAAATGAATATTAAATGTAATTAGTTATAAGTAAAATACTTATAAACGTTATGGCATTAGTATCATTTTGAGTAAATCTCTTATGAAATTTATATAAAATATTATATCGGCTAATATGCTAAGAATAATTGTATAAATTAAACAAATAAATTATGTTATATAAGCTTGACTTTTGATCTTGTTTAATCGTATAAGTCAGTTTTATATTTACATAAAAAATAATATGAATATTCCTAAATTATTTTACCAATAATATTATGGTAAATCAAATAAAAAGCTTTTTATTTAGTAAATTATGTATTATAATTATATTGATAAGAATTCTCAATACAATTATAAAAATGAGGAGGTAATATTAAATGAAAGATTATTTAGAAATTGTAGATGTAGTTGCAAGACAAATTTTAGACTCAAGATGTTTCCCAACAGTAGAGGTAGAAATATATTTAGAAGATGGAACAATTGGAAGAGCAGCAGTGCCATCAGGAGCTTCAACAGGAATGTATGAAGCAGTAGAATTAAGAGATGGTGATAAAGATAAATTTTTAGGAAAAGGTGTTTTAAACGCAATTAGAAATGTAAATGAAATTATTGCAGAAGAATTAATTGGATGCAATGTGTTTGAACAAACTTACATTGATAAAATGCTAATTGAATTAGATGGAACAAACAATAAGAGTAAGCTTGGTGCTAATGCTATATTAGGAGTTTCATTAGCTGTTGCAAATGCAGCTGCAAATTCATTAGATATGCCTTTATATAGATATATCGGTGGAGTTAATTCAAAAGTATTGCCAGTCCCTATGATGAACATATTAAATGGTGGATCACATGCTGATAACTCTGTAGATTTACAAGAATTTATGATCATGCCAGCAGGAGCACCTACATTTAGTGAAGCGTTAAGAATGTGTGCTGAAGTTTATCACACATTAAAGAAAATTTTAAATGATAAAGGTTATTCAACAGGTATTGGTGATGAAGGCGGATTTGCACCAAACTTAAAATCAAATCAAGAAGCTCTTGATGTAATAATTGAAGCAATAGGAAAAGCTGGATATAAGGCTGGAGAAGAAATCTTTATAGCAATTGATGCTGCTTCATCAGAATATTATAAAGATGGTAAATACGTATTAGAACATGAAGGAAGAACATTAACATCAGCAGAGATGGTTGATTTCTTTGAAGATTGGGTTAATAAATATCCAATTATCTCAATTGAAGATGGTATGGCAGAAGAAGATTGGGAAGGTTGGAAGCTTATAACTGAAAGATTAGGAAAGAAAGTTCAATTAGTTGGTGATGATTTATTTGTTACTAATACAGAAAGACTTGAAAAAGGTATTGATCTTGGTGTAGCTAATTCAATTCTTATTAAGCTAAATCAAATAGGTACATTAACAGAGACATTAAATGCTATAGAAATGGCAAATAGAGCTGGATATACAGCAGTTGTTTCTCATAGATCAGGAGAAACAGAAGATACAACTATAGCTGATTTAGTTGTATCTGTAAATGCAGGTCAAATAAAGACTGGAGCACCAGCTAGATCAGAAAGAGTTGCTAAGTATAATCAATTGTTAAGAATTGAAGAAGAGTTAAATGATGTTGCTGAGTACAGAGGCAGAAAAGCTTTCTTTAATATAAAATAAATTATTATTAAAGATAATTTTTAAGTAAGAAGTAATTTTGCTTAAGGATAAATCATAATAAAGTTTATTAGGAAAAGTTATAGGAATATAGTTCTTATAACTTTTTTCTAAATTCTAAATAATTCGATCTTGGTGTAATTTTTATTACATAAGTTGTAATAAGTAAATAAATGTGATATTATTAAATGTATGTTATTGATCATTATAGGAGGTGTTACCTATGCAAAATATATTATTAATTTTTGAAGGAATATTAGGCTTAGCTACTATTATAACTGTTTATATGCAACCTAGTAAAGCTGATGCGTTAAGTGGTTTAATACAAGGGAGCACAAAAGATACATTCTTTGCAAAAAATAAGTCGAGAACTAAAGAAGTAATTCTTGTGAGATTAACAGTTATTTTTATGGCATTGTTTGCAATTAATACAATTTTATTAAATTTAATAAAATAATAACTATAAGCTACTTTACTTAGGTAGCTTTTTTTATTTTAAAATTTTAGTATGTCCATATAATTATAGAAACTTGTTATCATCATAAAATAATAAATTTAGTCAAATGGTTAATAAAGTGTTATATAAAACGCATTGACTAATTGCAACTATATGGAATATAATTAAATAAAAATAAATCATAGTAATTTAATAGGAATAATATGAATAAATATTAATATAATTATAAAAGATTAACGCTATGAAGGGAAAAAGTAAGTTAGTGGAAGTTTTTAGAGAGGAATTCTCAAAAGGCTGTGAGGAATTCTAAATTGAACCTAGTTGAATGCATCCTGGAGCACTAAGTTGAAACTAAAAGTATGCTTAGCAGGTGTGCCTGATATAGCACATAAAGATGTTGTTAAATAAAAATGCCTTTAAGCATTAAGAATAACAATCAGAGTGGAACCGCGGAAATTTTCTGCCTCTGTTTTTTTTGCAGAGGTAGTTTATTTTTTTAGGAGAAATTTATATGACAAATTTCTAGGGGAAATATATGATTTGTAAATAATTATATATAGATAATTTGTATATATCAAATTGTGGAGGGGATTATATGGATATTAATAGTAAAGAAATTGTGGAAAATAAAAAACTAGAGGAAATATTAAAGATGGTTGAAAAAATAAGATTTGGATCAATAACGTTAATAATACAGGATGGAGTAGTAATACAGGTGGACAAGAACGAAAAAATAAGAATGAGGTAGTATTTTAGAGTTAGCATCTAGAGGAGTATGATTATATATTACGAGGGTAAAGATTAATGAGAGCTTTAAGCATAATTAAGTCAAAAAGATGTTGACAAATTTGAGTTTAAGGAATATATTATATAAAAATATAGCAATCTTATATGAATAAGAGTATATGGAAAAGGATAATATTCAAAGAATCTGACTGGAAAACCAGAGGATGTACTTCTAGAGATAGAAGTATGTCCTCTTTTATTTTGCATTTAAGGCACAATCAAAAATAATAGTCAGTACGATTGCTTAAAGATTTTACTTAAACAACGATTTAAAGGAGGAGTATCAAGATTATGGGAACAATCAATTTAAAAGAATCTTCTATGACAATAAAAGGAGCATCAATATTAAATATAATTCCATTAATACCACAAAACGAGCTTTCTCATCTTGAAGCACCATCATGTATAATGCTTGACAAATTTAGAGGAGAAGCAGGTGGATATTTTGATGTATTTAGACACTGCAAACATTTTATAGCTGATGCATATGTAATTCCAGGTAAAAATCATGATATGCATGGTCAGTTATATGACAAAGAAGTTTTTGGAACATTCTCTCATGGATAGGAAATTAGTTAATTAATATAAATAGAAACAAGTATTAAAAAATTATTAAGGATTCATAATGATAATCGTGAAGGGAAATAAAATATAAATATTTTATTTATCATAAAACATAGTAAACAAATAAGAATTATATTAATAATATATAGTAATTTATATTTAGAAATAGCAGAAACCTTTATATATAAGAAATAAAGAATAGTGTAGAAAACTTTGCACTAGCGAAACATTAAGGAGGAGAGAAAAATGAAAATAGAGTCATTATTAGTTCATGGTGCAATTGATGGGGATGAGACAACAGGATCGGTGAATGTCCCAATCTATCAAACTTCCACATATAAGCAAGAACAGTTAGGTAAAAATAAAGGATATGAATATTCAAGGACTGGAAATCCCACGAGAGAAGCACTAGAGAAAACTATTGCTTTATTGGAAAGTGGAAGCGGGGGGCTTGCATTTAGCAGCGGGATGGCTGCTATTACGGCGGTGTTATCTTTATTTCACAGCGGTGACAAAGTGATAATTCCAAGTAATCTTTATGGAGGAACCTTCAGAGTAATTGATAAAGTATTTAAGAATTTTAATCTTCAATATGAAATAGTTGATTTTTCTAGATTAAATGATGTAAAAAGAATTCTAGAAAATGGAAAGGACAACACAAGTATAAAGGCTGTTTTTATTGAAACTCCAACAAATCCGCTAATGGATATAACTGATATAGAAGAGGTTAGCAAGCTTGCAAAGGAATACGGAGCACTTACTGTTGTAGACAATACATTTATGTCACCATATTTGCAAAGACCTTTAGAATTTGGAGCGGATATTGTTGTTCATAGTGCCACTAAATATTTAGGAGGCCATAGTAATGTGGTAGCTGGGTTAATAGCTGTGAATAGTGAAGAACTGTGGGATAAGTTGCATTTTATACAGAATTCAACTGGAGGAGTACTCGGTGCATTTGATTCATTTATATTGCTTCAAGGTATAAAAACATTAGGTGTTAGATTAGATAGACACAATGAAAATGCAGAGAAAATAGCACAATTTTTATCGCAAAGTGAATATATAACTAAAATATATTATCCCGGACTAAAAGATTCTAAGGGGTATGAAATTCACAAAAAACAAGCATCTGGCTTTGGGGGAGTATTGTCTTTTGTTATAAATGAAAAGATAGATTATAAAAAATTTCTAAGTTCTTTAAAACTTATAACTTTAGGAGAAAGCCTAGGTGGAGTGGAATCTTTAATATGTCACCCAGCCAGCATGACACATGCAGCAATTCCGTATACAATAAGGCAGGAGGTCGGAATTGTCGATAATCTAGTTAGGTTGTCAGTAGGCATAGAAAATATTGATGATTTGATTGATGATTTAAATAATGCATTTAAGGAGAGTTTAATATGAATTATGTAAGTGATGTAAAAGAACTTATTGGAAATACTCCGCTGATAAAACTCACACATATAAATGTTAAAAAAAATATTAATATATTTGCTAAACTTGAGTGTTTTAATCCTGGTGGCAGTGTAAAAGATAGAATTGGAGTATCAATGATTGAGGGGGCTGAGAGAAATGGAAGTTTAAAGAGGGGATATACCATAGTTGATGCAACGGCGGGGAATACTGGTCTTGGTATAGCTCTAGCGGCAATAAATAAAGGCTATAATATAATATTTGTAGTACCAACTAAATTTTCAATAGAAAAGCAAAAGCTAATGAAAGCTTTGGGGGCTAAAATCATTAATACTCCAGATGAAGAAGGGATGCTTGGAGCTATAAATAAAGCTAGCGAGTTGTTAAAAGAGATTCCTGATAGCACTAGTCTAGGTCAATTTGAAAATGAAGATAATCCTTTGGCTCATTATAAAACAACAGGGCCTGAAATATATAAAGCTTTAGACGGTAATATAAATTATTTCGTGGCAGGTGCTGGAAGTGGGGGCACATTTACTGGTATCATAAAATATCTAAAGGAAAAGAATAAGAACATTAAAGGAGTGCTTGCAGATCCAGAAGGATCAACAATGGTCGGTGGAGAGCATAAGAGTTACAAAATAGAAGGCATCGGAAATGATTTTGTTCCCAAAACAATGGACATATCTTTAGTTGATAAAGTTATAAAAGTTAGCGATGATGAGGCTTTTAAGAATGTGAAGTTATTGGCTAAAAAGGAAGGTTTAATAGTTGGATCATCATCTGGAGCAATACTTTCAGCAGCATTAAAGCTTACTGGTGAGATTGATAGTGGAAATATAGTTGTTGTTTTCCCTGATAGGGGAGATAGGTATCTAAGTACAACATTGTTTGATGACTAGTTGATATAAATAAATTAGAAAGTTAAGAATATAAAATATATAAAGACAAAATTTTGATTTCAAATTTTTTATAGTATAGGATTTTATTATGATACCTTTATTAACGAAGTTGACTAGAAAACTAGAGACTGAGTTTCTTGATTATGCATTATTTATTACATGAGAAACTCAGTTTTATTGCTTGTTAAATAAATTTTTGGCAGGCATAAAATATATGGAGTATAATATTGTAATAATATTTTTTGAAACATATAGATCCTTAAAATTAAAATATTTTAGTCATTTACAGATATCCTTTTGATAAAAGAGGATATCTATTTTTGTTAAATAATTCTTAAATGTATATATTTTAATTGATTTTTTTAATTGATAACTTTATTTGAGTATTTGTAGTAACAGAATTTTAAATAAAATTTATCATTGCATCATATATAAATAGCTCAAATACTACTATTTTTTTATTAACTAAACTATAGTATATAAATAAATTAGAATATATATGTCAATACTAATATTAAAATAAGATAAAATCTATATTGTACAAGGTTATTGTGGTAGTATATAGGTATATAGGAATAAAATATAGTAATAGTATAATGGAGGAAGAAATTATGGGAATAAAACAAACATTAGCAAGTTTTATGAAAGAACCTGCATATAGGCCAATGGACATTGAAGAGTTAATTGCTGTATTTGATATAAAGAAAAATGAATATAATGCGTTTAAAAAGACTTTAAGAACTATGGAAGATGAAGGATTTATTATAAGAACTAAAAAAGACAAGTATATGATAGCTAACGCGAATCATGAAGAAGAAGGTCTTATTATAGGATCGCTTCAATCACATTCAAAAGGTTTTGGATTTTTAATTCCAGAAGAAGAGGGACAAAAAGACGTATTTATACCAAGCAATTGTATAAATGGAGCTATGAATGGTGATAAAATATCTGTTAGAGTAACAAGAGAAGATACAAAGACCAAGAAAAGAGAAGGAGAAGTAGTCGAAATTATTGAAAGAAACACTACTAGAATAGTAGGTGTATATGAAGATTCTAAGAATTTTGGTTTTGTAGTTTCTGAGGATCCAAGAATATCTAAAGATGTATTCATCTCAAAGAAGGATAGGAATGGTGCCAAGGATGGAGATGTTGTTACAGTTAAGATAACAAAATGGCCTGAGGAAAATAGAAAGGCTGAAGGAGTTGTAACAGAGGTTTTAGGAAGAAAAGGTGACAGAGGAATAGATATTCTAATGATAATTAAAAAACTTGGACTTCCAGAAGAATTTAGTGAAAAAGTTCAAAAATATGCGGAAGGTATTTCTGAGGAAATTGATGAAGAAGAATATAAAGGCAGAAGAGATTTAAGAGATTTGAGAATGGTCACAATAGATGGTGAAGATGCTAAGGACTTAGATGATGCTGTATCTATCGAAAAATTAAGTAATGGCAACTTTAAACTAGGAGTTCATATTGCCGATGTAACACACTATGTAAAGGAAAATAGTCCATTAGACAAGGAAGCATTAAAAAGAGCAACATCAGTTTATTTAATAGATAGAGTTGTTCCAATGTTACCTAGAAAATTATCTAATGGAATATGTTCGTTAAACCCTAGAGTGGATAGATTAACATTAACTTGCTTTATGGAGATAGACCATAAAGGAAAAGTTGTAGACCATGAAATTGTAGAATCTGTAATAAAAACTAATGAGAGAATGACATACAAAGATGTTACAAAGATATTAAGAGATAATGATGAAGAACTTATAAAAAGATATGATTATCTTGTTGATGACTTTAAAATGATGGAAGAGCTATGCGGTATATTGAGAAATAAGAGAACCAAAAGAGGTGCTATCGATTTTGAAATAGCAGAAGCTAAGATAACACTTAACGATTTAGGAAAACCAATTGAAATTAAACCATATGATCGTGAAATATCAAATAGGATGATAGAAGAATTTATGTTAGCAGCAAATGAGACAGTTGCAGAGCATATGTTTGGTACTCATATACCTTTTGTATACAGAATCCATGAGAGCCCAGATGAAGAGAAATTAGCTAAATTTAAAGAATTTGTTTATAATTTAGGATATGCTATCCAATGGACAGAAGAAATAAGACCAAAAAGTTTTCAAGAGATTCTAGAAAAGGTTAAAGGAAAAAACGAAGAAACAGTTGTAAGTACACTACTATTAAGGTCTATGATGCAGGCGAGATATGCGCCAGAGTGCAGTGGACATTTTGGGCTTGCAGCTCAGTATTATTGCCACTTCACTTCACCAATAAGAAGATATCCTGATTTACAAATTCATAGAATCATAAAAGAATATTTGCATGGAGAAGTAGATGGAACTAGAATAAATAAATTAAAAAATATAGTAGGTTATGCAGCTAAACAATCTTCTGAAATGGAAAGAAAGGCTCAAGATGCAGAAAGAGAAGTTGATGATCTTAAAAAAGCTGAATATATGCAAGAGAGAATTGGTCAAGAATTCGAAGGAATTATATCTTCAGTTACATCTTTTGGAGTATTCGTTGAGTTACCAAATACAATTGAAGGTTTAGTTCATATAACAGATTTAGACGATGATTATTATATATTCAATGAAGCAAATCTAAGCTTGATTGGTGAAAGAACTAAAAAGTTATATAAACTTGGAGATAAAGTAAAAGTAGAATGCGTTAATGTAGATATAACAAATAGAGAGATATTTTTTAAGATTACACAAGAGCCAAAGAGAGAAGAAACAGATAAAGATTTTGAATCAGAAGGAAAAATTAGCGAAGTAGAAAGAGAGCTAGTTGAAGTATAAGATATGATTTTAATATTCTGAAGGAGCAAAAATTTGTGCGTATAAACTTATTTTGAGTGTTGATATCAGCAATGCTCAAAATAAGTTGATTTACAGAAATGGGTATAATATAATTTTAGTAGAAATATAACCATAGCGGGTGATTATGATGGCAAGAAAAAGAAATGAGAATTCATTAGCAGAAAATAGAAAAGCAAGGCATGACTATTTTGTAGAAGAAGCAATGGAAGCAGGATTGGTTTTAGTTGGGACAGAGGTTAAGTCAATACGAAATGGAAGAGTGAATCTTAAAGACTGTTATGCAGATATATATAATGGTGAAATATTTGTAAAAAATATGCACATATCTCCTTATGAACAAGGAAATATATTTAATGTAGATCCATTAAGAGAGAGAAAATTACTTCTTCGTAGAGATGAAATAAGAAGGCTTGATGGTTTAGTGTCTAGAGATGGATATACCTTAATACCTCTATCATTGTATTTGAAGGACGGAAAAGTTAAAGTTGCGCTTGGAGTTTGTAAAGGTAAGAAAAATTATGATAAGAGAGATTCTATGTTAGAAAAAGCTCATAAGAGGGACATGGATAGGGCAATTAAGGAAAAAAATAAATATTAATTAAGCATGCTACCGAAAGTATAAAAATATTTTTGGTAGTTTTTTATTTGTTTAAAACACAAGATAATATGAGGTTGTTAGATAAAATTATTATAGAAATAATCTGAATAATAAATGGGTGACATTTACAATAAATAGACTATTGCAAAAATATGTGTCATATAATTTTTTGTGAGTAATAATATGTAAATGAGATTAGTATTAAGGGGGAAATAATTGTGAAAAAACTTCCAAAGTTCAGAAAAGTTATATCAATTTTTACTAGCTTATTCTTTATAATTACTTTATTTAGCTCATTTTCTATAAGAGTTTATGCAACTGAGAATGAAAAAATATTTGACGTTATCGAAATTACTGATTTTCATGGATCACTTAATGATTCATCAGGAAATCAAGTTGCAGGGGTTTTAGCAGATAGAGTAGAAAAAGTGAAAGAGTCTAATAAAGATAGGACATTGATTTTAGGTGGAGGTGATTTGTATCAAGGGTCTGCAACATCAAATATCATGAAAGGGGTTCCTGTTCAGGAGACTATGTCTAAGATTGGAATGGAGATAACAACTCTTGGAAATCATGAGTTTGATTGGGGATTGGATACAACCACAAATACAACAATGAAAGGCGCAGCATATTCAATAGTCTGCAGCAATCTTTACGATAAGAAGACTGGCAAGCGTGTATTTGATCCATATAAAATTATAACTAAAGATGGAATAAAGATTGCCGTTATAGGCGGAATAACAAGAGAAACAGAGACGAGTGTATCACCTAAATTTGTGAGTGACTATAAATTTACAGATCTTGCAAGTGAAATAAATCCTATTGCACTACAAATAAAGAAAGATAAATTGGCAGATGTAGTAATTGTATTGGTGCATGAAGGTGATAAGGGTGATAATGCAACAGGGCCAGTATTTGATTTAGCTAATAATCTTCAGAATGTAGATGCTGTGTTTGGCGGACATAGTCATACTAAAACTGCTGCGATTGCTAAAAATACCAATATCCCAGTATATATTGCGGGATCAAACGGTAAAGGATATATAGATGCTAAATTCAAGGTGACTAGTGATAATAAAATCGTATTTAATCAGCCAAGTCTTGAAACAAGTTATGTGGCATTAGATAATGACAAGGGGTATAAAACTGGAACACCACAAACAGACAGTGAAGTTGATAAAATTGTAAATAGTGCTAATAAACAAATAGAGCCAATGACGAATGAAGTTATTGGGTATAATATAGAAAAAGATTTAACAAGAAAATTAGATGCTTCTCCATATGGATCATCAGTTTTAGGAAATTGGGCATCTGATGTTACAAGAAGTTCTATTAAAGCTGATGTTGGATTTCAAAACAATGGAGGTCTTAGAATAGATATTCCACAAGGAAATATTACAGTCGGAACTATGTGGCAGTTTATGCCTTTTGATAACACAATTTATAAATTAAGCATGACAAAGTCTCAATTAAAGGAAGTTCTAGAGCAGGCTGTTGCGGATAACAGCAAGGGGTTACAGGTATCGGGAATTAAATTTAGCTATGATTCAAATCTTCCATCAGGCCAAAGAGTTAAATCTATCACAAAAGAAGATGGAACTCCTATTAGTGATAACGAAAGTTTATCAGTTGCAGTTCCAGATTTTGTGGCTCAAGGAGGAGATTCGTTTACTGCATTTACAAAGTACGGTGGATTAGATGTTAAAAATGATACTCATGTTTTAGTAAGAGATGCATTTATAGATTGGTGTAAAGAAAATAAAGATAAAAATGATAAAAATACAATACCTAATACTGATATACCAAGAATGGTTAATATATCTAGTTCAATAACTTTATTAGCAACAACAGATGTTCATGGTACAGTTTTAAACTATGATTATGGAACAGGGAAAGCACCATCTAAAGCACAGGGATTAGCTAAAGTTTCATCATATGTTAAAAGTGTAAGAGAAAATAATAATAATGTGATGCTAATTGATAATGGAGACACAATTCAAGGAACACCACTATCATATTACTATGATATTTTAGATACTACTTTAGAGCACCCTATGGCAAAGGTTATGGGGGCCATGAAGTATGATTCGTGGACACTAGGAAATCATGAATTCAATTATGGATTAGATGTATTAAATAGAGTAATTAAAGACTATAAATCAGAAGGTATAGCAGTACTTGGAGCTAATATATATAAGAAAGATTCAACAAATTTTGTAGATCCATATATAATGAAAAGTTTTTATGTTAATGGTAAAGAAGTCAAAGTAGCGGTTATAGGTTTAGAAAATAAATGCATACCAAGTTGGGAAGATAAAAAACATTATGATGGATTGGTATTTAATGATCTTGTAGATGAATCTAAAAAGTGGGTTAAAGAAGTAAAAGCCAAGGGCGCAGATGTTGTTATAATATCAGCACATAGTGGTCAAGAGAGTGATGCAGATGTTATACCAGAAAATGAAATTAATGCAATAGCGACACAAGTTGATGGAATAGATGCAATTATGGCAGGTCACACACATTTAAAAGTAAATGATCTAACTAAGAAGAATCCAGAAGGTAAAGTTGTTCCAATAGTTGAGTCAACTAAGGGAGCTACAGGTTTGGCACAAGTGGATATGAACTTTGATGGAAATGCAAAGCTTATAGGAATTTCAACAAAAAACATTGTTATCGATAATAGCATAGTAGATGATCAGGAGATTGTCGATTTAATTAAACCTTATGAAGATACAACATTAAAATATGTAGATACAAAAATAGGAACTTCAACTGGAGAATTTACAGGAAGTGGACAGTTAACTGAGCCTACTGCAATTATGGAGCTCATTAATAAAGTACAAAAAGAAAGTGCTGGGACTCAATTATCAATTGCGGCACCATTAAGTTCTGGAGCATATATACCTCAAGGGGATGTTACAATAAAAGATATGATGGCAGTATATGTATTTGAAAACTTTTTGTATGGAGTAAAAATGACAGGAAAGCAATTGAAGGATTGGATGGAATATTCAGTTAGATATTATGCTCAAACAACAGGGGATAATGCAGCAGTAATAAAAGATCCAATATTAAATATTCCAGATTATAACTTGGATCAATTATATGGTGCAACATATGATATTGATTTAACACAGCCTGCATGTACTATCGGTAAGGAAACAGGAAGAGTAATATCAGGAAATAGAATAAAGAATTTAAAGGTTAATGGTGTTGAAGTAAAAGATTCAGATGAATTTACAGTTGCTATAAACAATTATAGATTTAATGGCGGTGGTGGTTTTATGAAGGCCGCTGGATTAAGTAATACTGATCCAAATATTATTGTCTATGATTCAGGAAAAGCACTTGGTGATGATGGCCAAGTGAGAAGCTTAATGACTAGCTACATTAAAAAACATGGAGAGATATCTCCAGATTGCTCAAATAATTGGGAGATACTGAATGTAGATAAACAGAAAAAAGCAGCTTAAGATATGAAGCAATTATTTTGAGGAATAAAATATATAAAGTGATTCTAGTAAAAATGAAGCCATGCACATAGATAGATTTATCTACATGTGTATGGTTTCAAATTTTATTGTAGAATATTTATTATTTTTTATGTTAATATTTTTATTAGCATAGATATTGATTTTGAATATTTGATAGAAATATATAGCATATGCAGCAGATTTAACAATATAAATATAAAATAATTTAATATTTATACTATAAACTTAAATTTATTAATTAATTTCGTAAAAAAATCTTGCAATATATGCAGAAAATATATATAATAAAACCAATCCGATTACAATACTTGGATTTGAAAGAGCAAAAGGTTATTCTATAGATTTTGACAAATTAAAAAAAGTTGTATATAATTAGGTCAAAGCTAAATTAAATAATCTGAATATCTTATCGAGAGCGGTGGAGGGACTGGCCCTTTGAAACCCGGCAACCGAAATATTATTTTTATTAAATGATATTTATATGGTGCTAATTCCAGCAGCTTTTAGCTGATAGATGAGAGGATAAATTTGTATGGTGTTTTATGCGCTAGAGATTTATTCTCTAGCGCTTTTGTTTTGAGGTGAACGTTAATAATCAAGTTAATTATTACATCACCTTAGTTATCCGGAAACTAACAAAACAAAGTCAAAGGAGGAAATGTGTTTGATAGAAATTAAAAATGTGGTAAAGAATTTTGGGGAAACACAAGTTATAAAAGATGTATCAATAAGCATTAAAGAGGGCGAAATTTATGGAATAATAGGGCACAGCGGAGCAGGAAAGTCAACATTATTAAGATGCATTAATGGACTTGAATCTTATGATGGAGGTTCAGTAAATGTAATGGGGAAAGAGGTTTCATCATTAGAAGGAAAAAGTCTTAGGGAATTTAGAAAAGATTTGGGGATGATTTTTCAAAATTTCAATCTTATGCAAAGAAAAAATGTTTTTGATAATGTTGCTCTTCCTCTTGAAGTGTGGGGGTACAACAAAAGTGAAATTAAGGACAAAGTATTAAGATTATTAGATTTAGTTGGATTAACAGACAAAAAGCTAAGCAAACCGTCAGAGCTTAGTGGTGGACAAAAACAAAGAGTAGCAATAGCAAGGGCATTAGCACTAGACCCTAAAATACTACTTTGTGATGAGGCTACTTCTGCCTTAGATCCTAAAATTACAAAAGATATTTTAGCGTTACTTTCTAAAATAAACAAAGAATTAGGGATTACGATAGTAATGGTAACTCATCAAATGGAAGTAATAAAAGAAGTTTGTGAAAAAGTTGCACTATTAGATGGTGGAAAAATAAAAGCAGAAGGAAGAGCAGAAGATTTATTCTTACAACCAGGAAAATCATTAAAGAAATTCTTAGGAGAAGAAGATGAAGGGATACTACCAGAAGAAGGTGTTAATATCAAGATATTCTTCCCAAGTGATTCTTCTGAAAATGCATTAATCACAAAGATGGCAAGGGAATTAGAAATAGATTTTTCTATAGTTTGGGGAAAACTTGAAAAATTTAGAAGCGAAGTATTAGGCGGGCTTGTAATAAATATCAGCGAAGATGATAAGGACAAGGTTATAAAGTACCTTGAAAATAAGGAAATCTTATTGGAGGTGATCGAATAATGAATCAGGTAATAGTAAAAGCTTTAATAGAAACTCTAGAGATGGTTTTTGCATCGACTATAGGTTCACTTATTTTAGGATTTATACCTGCAATAATATTAACAGTTACTGCAAAAGACGGATTAAGACCAAATAAAATAGTTTATACAATTTTAGATTTAGTAATTAATATATTAAGAAGTTTTCCAGTTATCATATTAATGGTAGCAATAATACCATTAACTAGATTTATTGCTGGTAAATCTATAGGTACAGAAGCAGCTATTGTTCCACTTACAATTGCAGCAGCACCATTTGTGGCAAGAATTATAGAATCATCACTTAGAGAAGTGGATAAAGGAATAATAGAGGCGGCAAGATCTTTTGGAGCATCAAACACTCAAATTATCTTTAAGGTAATGCTTAAAGAAGCAATTCCTTCAATAGCATCAGGAATTACTCTTACAATAATAAGTATTGTTGGATATTCTGCAATGGCAGGAACTATTGGGGGTGGAGGACTTGGTCAAGTAGCTATAAGCTATGGATATCAAAGATTCCAAACTGATTATATGGTAGTAACATGTATTGTGTTAATTATAGTAGTACAAGGACTACAGCTTATAGGCAATTATTTTTACAATAAATTATCAAAATAGGGGGAATAAATATGAAAAAGAAATCAATTTTATCAGTAGTTTTAGCAGGAGTAGTGACACTAGGATTAGTAGGTTGCGGGGGCACAGCTACTTCAGGAAGCAAAGATTCTAAGAATGACAAGGTAATAAAGATTGGGGTAACACCAAAGCCACATGAAGAAATAGTGAATATAGCTAAACCATTACTTGAAAAAGAAGGATATACAGTAGAAATAACAGAATTTAATGATTACAATCAACCTAACACTGCTGTAGAAGAAGGGTCATTAGATGCAAACTTCTTCCAACATACTCCATACTTGAACGAACAAAATTCATCTAAGGGATATCACCTAGTTTCAGTTGGTGCAGTACATTTAGAACCAATGGGATTATATTCTAAGAAGGTAAAAAGTTTAGATGAACTTAAAGATGGAGCTACAATTGCCGTTCCTAATGATCCATCAAATGAAGCTAGAGCATTAAAATTATTAGCAGGAAAAGGCTTAATAAAAATTAAAGATGGAGAATTAGTTACATCAAAAGATATTACTGAAAATCCTAAGAACTTAAAGTTTAATGAATTAGAAGCAGCAGCAGTTCCAAGAGCAATAGATGATGTTGATGCTGCAGTAATCAATGGAAACTATGCTATAGAAGCTAAGTTTAATCCAGCAAAAGATGCAATTATTATTGAAGATAAGGCTTCAGAAGCTGCTAAACCTTATGCAAACATAGTTGTTGTAAAACAAGGTAACGAAAATCAAGAAAAGATTAAGGCTTTAGTAAAAGCTATGACATCACCAGAAGTTAAAGAATTTATAGAAAAAGAATATAATGGTTCAGTAATTCCAGTATTTTAATAGTTCATTTTGAACATATAGGTTAAGAAAAGAAATTCAGTAATAAATAGTATTTGAAACATTAAATATACTGTATTACAAGAAGAGAGGTTATGCCAAATGTCATTTAGGCAACAAAATGACATTAAGGCATGCCTTCTTTTTTTTATCAAAAAGTTAAATGGGGGCTTTTGTTATTAAGAAAAATTGTAGATTCTATATATAACATATCTTTAATAATTTTCTGGAATAATGTATACTTTTAAGTATATTTAGGAAAATAATTTGATTTAATTTATATAAAAGTAAGAATTTACTCTAAAGGGGAATAAAAAATGAACATATCAGAAGTAAAAGTTAAATTAACTGGTAATGATATATTAAGTATAATCAATGAATTTGTTAAGGTTGATGGGTTGGATTTAAGAACAGTAACTATTAATGATGGGATAATATTAGAAGGAACTTTGAAAAAGGGAATAAATATAGACTTTAATATAAAGGTTCAATTAGTTGGGTGTGTTCATAACAAAATTATTGTAAAGATAGTTAAAGTTAAAGTATTAAATGTTGGTTTCTTTAGAATATTAAGAAGTTTTGTGCTAAAGCAATTAGCAAAAGCTTTTAAAAAGTATGGAATAGATAGCGATAGAGATAAAGTAATAATTGATATAAATACAATACTTCAAGATGTACCATACATAAATCTAAATATTAGTGAAGTCTTTATGAAAAAATCAGAGGTATGGGCTGAAATTTCTAATGTTGAGGTATCAATACTAGGCGAATTAATAAAGGAAAATGATGTTGAAGAAACAAGTGAAGAAGAAGAGATTGATGTAGCATCATTGGATAATATAGATAAAACTAAAGATTGCTATTCTGTTGGAAGAAATAGAATTACAAATAAATTATCTGAAAATGTGAGAAATTATAAAGAGTATATATTTGTATTGCCAGATATAGCTTCTTTAATATATAGATTACTTAAGGATAAAAGAGTATCTATAAAGACTAAGCTTATAATGTCGGCAGGAATAGCATATGTAACTGTACCAGTTAACATAATACCTAATAGTATACCATTTATAGGTGTGATTGATGATATTGGAGTTATATTTTTTGTTTTAAATAAGATTCTTAAAGATATACCATTATCTATAATAGTAGAGAATTGGGAAGGTAAAAATGATATACTTTTAACATTAAAAAAAGGAATAGAATATCTAACTAACTTTACAAATGCCGCAAATATTGAAAAATTATATAGTGCTGTAGAAGAATTATCATCACTATAGAAAATATTATTTATAAATTTAATAACATATAGATTATTAAGTTTATAAATTCTCTATGAAAAATATAATAAATAAGTTAGACATTCAGAGAAAGGAATATTATATGGCGAAAAAAGTTTATGCAATACAGTATGGTTTTGATATTAAAAACAACAAAAAGGTTGAAAATGTAATAGTTAATACTTGGAATGAGTGCTTAGCATATGTAAAAGGGGTAAAAGGAGCTAAGTATAAGAGTTTCGAAGATATCGAAGAGGCAAAATCATATCTAAACGAAGGAAATAGAATGCTAAAAAAGAGTGATGAAAATTATCCAAAAGATTGCCTTCATGCATATGTTGATGGAAGCTATAATTCTTCTGACGGAAGATATTCTTATGGAGTAGTTTGTGTTAATAATGATGTTGTAGAATATATAGAAAGCGGAGCTGAAAAAGATAGCTCTTCTAAAAATATAAGACAAATAGCAGGCGAACTTAAGGGAGCTGTTAGAGCTGTTGAATATGCTTTAGAACATGGACAAAAAAAAGTAGTTCTATTTCATGATTACGAGGGGATAGCTCATCATGCAACTGGAGCATGGGAACGAAAAGAAGAATCATCTATGCAATATTATAAAAAGATGCAAGAGTTAATAAATTCTGGAATGGAAATTATATTTGTAAAAGTTGATAGTCATACTGGAGATTTATTTAATGAGCTTGTTGATGAGAAATGTAAAGAGTGCTTAGGGATAGCTTCTGATAAAACCGTTGAAAAATGGTTAAATAAAAATGTTATAAGAGTTTCTGGTACTAAGGTGAAAGAAGAAATCTTAAGCATAGCTCCAAGTCATTCAAATAATATAATTTTAATTGGCAAAGATGAAAATCTACAAATGGAAAATATATTAAATGTAGGTAAGAAAGATGATGATGATGAAATTAGATTTGAACAAATTATTAATCTATATAGAAATAATGCTGTTGAAGGTAAAAAGATAATTTCTAAGTTATTAAGCAAAGAAAAAGAAAAATTAATTTATTATTTACTTAAAGAGGAAGTTGATAATAATTAAAGTGGTATATATGTCTGGATAATAAATTTACATTTAAAATGCTAATAAGAAAAGTGCTTAATTAGGACTGGAATATAGAAAGTTGATTGTAATATGCATAGTTACTTTTTAGAATATTTTTAAAATCGTATATAATCATGGAATAAATTAACTTGGATAACTTTTTGATTAATACACAATATATTTATAGAAAATAAATTGATGTTAAAGAGGTGTTTATTATGGAAAGATTTTCTAAGGGAATGATGACTGGATTTTTAATTGGAGTTGCTGTCGAAATGTCTCTAATGCCACGTATGGATAGAAGAAGTCAAAAAACAATGAGAAGAGCAGGCAGAAGAATGAGGAACATGGCTGAATCAGCATGTCATGAAGTTTATGATTGGATGAGATAGAATTAAAAAAGAAAGTATAATATGTAAATATTAGGTATAATAAAAATAGAAGGGCATGAATTTCTTTCATGCCTTTTTATTTTTATTTATTGTATTTATACTTTTGTACATAAATATGGATAATAAAATTAAATTATATAAAATTTGGGGCACATTTATATTTTTATGCAGTTTTTTATAAATTTATGTTATAATTAAGGAAATTATATTAAAATAACTAAATAATTTGTTGAATAGAGAAGGATTAAAAAGATGGAAATTCTATCATTGGGAGAAAAAATCAAGAGAAGAAGAAAACAATTGAATATGACGTTAAAGGATTTGGCAAAAGACAGAATAACTCCAGGACAAATAAGTTTGGTAGAATCTGGCCGTTCGAATCCATCAGTAGATTTGCTAGAATATTTAGCTGATGCATTGAACACAAATGTAGAATATTTAATGGAATCAGAAGAAAGCCAAGCTGAAAAGATTAGTTTATATTACGAACAGGTAGGGGAATCATGCATACTTCAGGGAGATTACGAAAAAGGTCAAAGATATATTGATAATGCTCTATACTACTGTGAAAAATATAATCTAGAATATAGAAAAGCAATGATATATTTTATAACAGCAAAATCCTACATGTATAAAAGAGATTTTCCTATGGCTCAGAAGTTTTTTTTATCAGCAAATGTAATTTTTGTAAAAAATAATAATTATGAGCAAATAATAAAAACTTTTCTACATTTAGCTAACATTGCTTTGGAATTAAAAGCATATCATTCTTCTAGTAGTTATTTAAAACAGGCTGAAAAGGTATATATAGACAATAAGGTTGTAGACGAATTTTTAATGGGAGAAATATACTACAATATGGCTAGAACATATTACGATGTAGAAGAATTGGATTTAGCCTTAGAATATTCTTGTCTAGCAAGAAATAGATTTGAACAAGTCTATAATGATGAAGATTATGCGAGAAATCTATTCTCTTTAGCAGAAGAATTTAATAAAAAAGGTGACTTGCCGAATGCAATAAAGTATTCAAAGAAAACATTAGAAGTGTATAAAAAGATACAGTATAACAAGAGCATAGTTAATATAGAACATAATTTAGGAAAGTTATTTTATGAACTAGGAAATTTAGATGAATCTCTTAAGCATTATGATATATCAAAAAGCATTAGTACACAAAACCGTGTAGGATGTATAAATGATATACTAATAGATATTTGTAAAAGTTATCTGAAGTTAAAGAATACTGAACAATGTAGCAAAATACTAAAAGATATAGAAAATAGAATTGAAGAGCATGATATAGACAGAAAAATCGAATGTAAGCTAATAAAATATACTATGTTTAATATTGACGATAAACCAGAACAAGCAGAAAGTGTATTGATTGATACATATGTGCTAGCAAAGAATAGCGGAAAGTTGTCCAAGGCAGCTGAATTGGCTATGAGAGTCGGAAAATATTTCATAGATAAAAAAGAAGAAGAAGAAGCTTCGTATTACTTAAATCAAGGAATAAAGTTATTTAATGAAGCAGAAAAGTTAAAAAATTACAAATTATAAGTAAGTGGGTGAGATATTTGGAAATACTATCTACTGGCGAAAAGATAAAAAGAGCTAGGGTATTTAAAGGTATAACATTAAAAGAACTATGTGGAAATAAGATTTCAATTGCCAAGATGAGCTGTATAGAAAATGGTAAGATTAAGGCGGATACTGAATTATTAAATTATATAGCTGAGAAGATAGAAATAGATGTAGATTATTTAATAGAAGACGTATATGAACAAATTTCAAATAATCTAAATATAATAAAGAGGAACGTATCTTCCGATACTGATTCTGAAAGTAAGTTGAAAGATAACCTAAGCTATGCACTAAAATATAAATATTATGATTTAGCTTTTGAATTAATACACATACTATTCTCGTATTATGTAGAAGAAAATAAGGTTGAAAATATTCAGCTTATAGTTTCTCAATATTATGATTTATATCAAAGAAATAATACGGAAGAAAATACAGCTATCTACTTTAAAGATATGGCACGTTATTTATCTCAAAATGGTGAATATATTGAGGCTATTTCTTACTACAGCAAGCTTAGAGAAATGTTTAGATTGAAAGAAGATGGATTTGATAGTTCAGAGTACTGTTTAATAGGTTACAATGAGGCTCTGTGTTATCAGAATTTAAGAAAATCTGAAGAAGCATATAGCATTTTATCAGAAATCATAGGATATGTTGATGACCTTAAAACAGATGAAAGTAAGGGAAAAATATATCATATATATGCTACAGTATGCATTAAGCTTAAAAAAGATTATGTTGATGAATATAAAAAGAAAGCATTTCAATATCAAAAATATAATCCTATTTCTCTGGCAGCATCCCATGGAAATTATGGAAAGTATTATTTTGAAGTAGAAGAAAAGGAAAAGGCAATCTCTGAAATAGAAGCTGGAATAAAAATATTTCCACAAGATAATGTAGGAAAATATGTGGAGTTTTTGAATTATTGTACAAGAATATTAATTGATAATTCAGAGTATGAGATAGCTTATAGGATTACAGAAGAATCATTAAATTTAGCTATTATGACTGACAATATAAAGTTAATTGAGAAGTCATATTATTTTAAAGGTATAATTCTTCAAAAAATGGACAAACATTTGGAAGCTGAAAAATATATGAATCTATCATTAGATTCGTTGTTTAAGTTTGGTACCAGAGAAGAAAGAAGAAATAGATATGTAGATATGGGTAAGCTTTATTATAAGCTTGGACTTACAGCGGATTCGCTAAAATACTTTAATCTTGCATTAGCTGTTGATAAAAAAATCTAATTTCTCGTAAATATATAGGGAAGGGCGATATTTTGTTAATTCGATTATAATGGATTAACAAAATATCGCCACTTCTATTTTTTATATTCACAATTAAGCCTTTAAGATCAGTAATGATATATTTAAGCTATTAAATTCATATGGATATTATTGTTACTAATTTTTTGAACAAGAGTCAATGAAGTAATCTAATAAATCATCTATATTAATAACTCCTACAATTTTTCCGTCTTCAATAACAGGCATTGTTATAATATCATTTTCTCTTAGACGCTTAGCTACAGTGAGTAGATCTTCGTCAGATTGCGCAGAGATAACTGATTTTGACATAACCCACTCAACTGGACAGCTAACATAATGTCCTGGATGTATCATGAATCTATATATATCAGCTTTTACTATCATTCCTACTACAATTTCTTTATCATCTACTACTGGCATTCCATTAATATTAAGTTTGTCCATAAAATCTAAAGCTTTATCTATAGTATCGTTTACATTAATTGTATGGAAATTTGGTTTAATGATAGAACTTATTTTCATAACATCACCTCTTTTAAAAAAGTTTAATATCGTTAAGCTGTAAAATAACAAGCTAATAATATTTATATTACTATTTTACTATAAAACAACAAAATTTAAAATAAATCTTTAGATGATAAAAAAATTTAAAAAAAGGCTGAATAAACTTTGACTTTCTTTGACCTATGTATTATTATATAAGTAAAGAGGAATTATTTAGGTATAGTGATAAAGTAGTTTTAATAATAATTTCGAAATTTAACATAGAGATCTAGGAGGAATAAGTATGAATATTGATAAAATGACGTTGAGAGTTCAACAAGCATTGAATGATGCCAATGTTACAGCTGTTAAATTTAATCATCAGCAAATAGATTTAATTCATCTTTTTTCAGCTCTTGTAGAGCAGGAGGACGGGTTAGTCCCTAATATTCTTACTAAAATGGGTGTATCAGTAAAGAATCTAAAAGCTTCAGTAAATAAAGAATTAGATGCAATGCCAAAGGTTTTAGGAGAAGGAGTTGGCAATGTATATATAACTAGAAAAGTAGAGGAAGTGTTAATTAAAGCTGAAGAATTTTCGAAACAGTTTGAAGATTCATATGTTAGTGTTGAACATTTAATGCTTGCTATTATAGAAATAGATAACAATCAAGTTTCTAAAATATTAAAGCAATATAATATAACCAAGGATAATTTCTTAAAAGTTCTTTCTGAAGTTAGAGGAAGTCAAAGAGTTGAAACGCAAGATCCAGAAGGGACATATGATGCATTAGCAAAGTATGGAACTAATTTAGTTGACCTTGCTAAAAAGCATAAGTTAGATCCTGTTATAGGAAGAGATGAAGAAATAAGAAGGACAATAAGAATTTTATCAAGGAGAACCAAGAATAATCCAGTCTTAATAGGTGAACCTGGTGTTGGTAAAACAGCGATTATTGAAGGATTAGCTGAAAGAATAGTTAGAGGAGATGTTCCAGAAGGCCTTAAGGATAAAATTATATTTGCCTTGGATATGGGATCTTTGATTGCCGGAGCTAAGTATAGAGGTGAATTTGAAGAAAGATTAAAAGCAGTATTAAAAGAAGTTCAAAGCAGTGAGGGTAGAATATTACTATTCATAGATGAAATTCATACAATAGTTGGAGCAGGTAAGACTGATGGAGCAATGGATGCTGGTAATTTGATTAAGCCATTATTAGCAAGAGGAGAGCTGCATTGTATAGGTGCAACAACTTTTGATGAATATAGAAAATATATTGAGAAAGATAAAGCTTTAGAAAGAAGATTTCAACCAGTAATTATAGATGAACCTACAGTGGAGGATACAATTGCAATACTAAGAGGATTAAAAGAAAGGTTTGAAATCCATCATGGGATTAGAATTCATGATTCAGCTATAGTAGCTGCTGCAAAGCTTTCTGATCGATATATTCAAGATAGATATATGCCTGATAAGGCAATTGATTTAATTGATGAAGCTGGAGCTATGATAAGATCTGAGATAGATTCCCTTCCAACAGAACTTGATGTTATAAGAAGAAAAATATTTAAGTTAGAAATAGAAAAAGAAGCTCTATCAAAAGAGAAGGATGAGGGCTCAAAAAATAGGTTAGATGACCTAGAGAAAGAACTTGCAGGATTAAAAGAAAAGAATGATGAAATGACTGCAAAATATACCAAAGAAAAAGAGCAAATCACAGCTATTAAAACCTTAAAAAGTGAGTTAGATGATGCTAGAGGAGAAATAGAAGTAGCTCAGAGAAACTTTGATTATAATAAAGTTGCTGAGATTCAATATAGTAGGATTCCTGCTTTAGAAGAAAAAATCAAGCAAAAAGAAATTGAACTAAGAGAAAATTATGAAGGTGCTTTATTAAAAGAGGAAGTAACAGAGCAAGAGGTATCTGCTGTACTTTCTAAATGGACTGGAATTCCTGTAACTAATTTACTTGAAGGAGAAAGAGAAAAACTTTTAAGACTAGAAGATGATATGAGTAATAGAGTTATAGGGCAGGGTGAGGCGATAGAAGCTGTAACTAATGCAATACTCAGAGCAAGAGCTGGGCTTAAAGATATCAATAGACCAATAGGATCATTTATATTCCTAGGGCCAACAGGAGTTGGTAAAACAGAGCTTGCAAAAACACTAGCTAGAAATTTATTTGATTCAGAAGAAAATATTATTCGTATTGATATGTCAGAATATATGGAGAAGCACTCAGTATCTAGATTAGTTGGAGCGCCTCCAGGATATGTAGGTTATGATGAAGGTGGTCAGCTAACAGAAGCTGTAAGAAGAAAACCATATAGTGTAATTTTATTTGATGAAATTGAAAAAGCGCATGAAGATGTGTTTAATATATTCCTTCAGATATTAGATGATGGTAGACTAACTGATAATAAGGGTAAAACAGTAGATTTTAAAAATACTATAATAATTATGACTTCAAATATTGGAAGTGAATATTTATTAGAAAATACTAATGAAGATCATGTTGATGAAGAAATAAAATCAAAAGTAATGAGTGTTTTAAAATCAAGATTTAAACCGGAATTTTTAAATAGAGTAGACGATACTATAATGTTTAAACCTTTGGCAGAGTCTGGTATTAAGAAAATTATAGATATATTCTTAAGAGAAGTAAGTTTGAGGTTAAAAGATAAAAATATCGAAATAGAAGTTACAGATAAAGCAAAAACAATAATGGCAAGAGAAGGTTATGATGTAGTTTATGGAGCAAGGCCATTAAAAAGATATATACAGAACACTTTAGAGAATAGACTCGCTAGGATGATAATTAAGGGTGAACTAAGTTATGGATCTAAGGTTTTGATTGATAGTAAAGATGAAGAAATAATAATAAAACCACTTTAGTAAAAAATAAGTTTTATAAAATTCCTGTAGATAAATGTGATCTATAGGAATTTTTTTATTCTTTAGTGATTAAGAAAAATCCGTTAGCAACTTTTTTAGCAGTTAATAGGAATGGTGACATTTGTATGAGATAATATATTTTAATTCTTCATAATAGTTATATATGTAAATAATAATTAAAATAAGAAAAGAGGCAACTTTTAGCAAGTGCCTCTTTATAATTTATATTCTTTAAAAAATATTTCATTTTACTTGTTTAGAGTCTAGTTAAACTTTTTTCTTAATTCTAAATATCGCTACAATTACAGGAACTGATATTACAGCACTCACTATAGCTTCAGGAACTCCATTTGTTAAACCAATGGTTGCAATTGCAATACCAGCAGTTTGTGGGTTTATCTTTAAAATAGCAGAGTATCTTTCTAAATAGAATACGTAAGTTAAACCCAAAACACCTATAGTGTTAATTAATGTAGCACAGATTGATGCGATTGCGATACTAATGCTTTGATTTTTAAATCTCTTTCTAAGAAGTATATACACATAGTATGCTACAATTCCAATTAGGACTCTAGGAACTAATGCAATTATAGGATTCCAAAATATAAATGATGTTGGACCAGGAGCAGTAAAATTTTGATACATTGAGAATAAACCAAAAACTAATCCAACTAGGGATCCAACTATAGGTCCTTCAACTATCGCACCTATAATAACTGGAATATGCATTATAGTAGCTTTTACAGGTGGAATTGGTATGAACCCAAGTCCAGTTAATCCTAAGAAAATTGAAATTGCAGAAAGCATTCCGATCATTGCAATCTGTCTAACTGAAAATTTAGATTTAGTATAGCCTCTTTCCATAAGGTACCTCCGTTCTTATTCCTTGACATATGGATATAATTCGGAAAAATATATAATATATACGAATTTCCGTTCAGCTTCTAATTGAATACCGACATATATTATTTTACCACGTTAGAAAAAATGTTCAATTATATTTTAAAAATATAAACTTAAATATAGGAATAATAATTACTGTTTCTATACTTAATTATGTTAACTTAGAAAAAAGTTGATTTATATTTAAAATATGATTAAATTCACAAGTCTAATTTATGGATTTGATCCATAAAAATTTGAATTATAAGAAATAAAATGATAATATATAACCATAATAGAAATTGAATAGTATAAAAAGGCTAGGGGTGCTAATTTAATTGGCTGAGAGAAGCTTATTTGCTTTAACTCTTTTGACCTGATGTGGCTAATACCACCGTAGGGAAGCAATAAATATTTTAGAAGATTTATAAGACTTACCTTAGGGTAAGTCTTTTTATTCTCTAGTAATTTATTATGGAAGCCAAATAAGTAGATGTTCTGCCCATTGGTAGTATAAATTATGAAAAAAGACTGATAAGAAAATAATGAGTAAATAATAAGTAGATACATTAAGTTTTAAAATTTATTTAGATTGGGGATATTAGTTTGAAAGTTTTAGTAAATGAAAGAGAAATAGATATTGAGGGAGAAATTACTGCATTTGAAGTTAGAAACAAGATAAAAAGTGATGCGGATATAGTTATTTTAAATGGCTTTCCAATTAAACAAGATTATTCTCTAAATGAAGGAGATAAAGTTACTTTAATCAAGAGAGGCGAGGTGCCTAAAAAAGAAGAGTTAGAGGCATTAATGGTAAGTAGACATACTCCAAAGGTTCACGAGAAAGTTAAGAAGGCGAAGATAGCTATTGCTGGACTTGGTGGACTGGGTTCAACAGTAGCATTAGCATTGGGAAGAGTTGGTGTTGGACACATAAAAATAATAGATTTTGATGTGGTTGAACCAAGTAATTTAAACAGACAACAATACTTTATAAGACATATTGGAATGAAAAAATGCCATGCATTAAAAGAAATATTGTTAGAAATCAATCCGTTCATAAATATCGAAGTTGTTGATACGTATGTAGATAAGGATAACATTAAAGATTTATTTGAGGATATGGATATTGTAATTGAAGCATTTGATGGCGCAGAAAATAAAGCGATGATAGTTAGAGAAGTTTTACTTCAGACAGAAAAGCCAAAGGTTATTTCAGCATCAGGTATGGCAGGGTATTATTCT